>JARYLJ010000070.1 GCA_029907705.1 Methanomicrobiales archaeon | reverse complement strand
TCCCACATCACCGCCTCCGAAGTAACGAACTTCACTGTGTTGAACACACTTATCTCGGGATGGTCTTCGACCATGGCGCTGATCGTTACGTCACCTATACTCCTCTTCGGGCCATATGTGGTGACGGCGATACCCTCGCTGTTCGTGATAAAACGATCCCTCTCCCCGAGTGTGGTGTTTCTCCAGATGAAGACATTTGGCACGGGATTCCCGATGCCATCGGTCACCCTGTAGGTGATGGTAAATACATCCCGATTGTTTGCATAGACCTGGTACGATGATGGCTCGACCGAGGATATGATATATTCAGGTGTAACCGCGATCCCCCGTATGGTAATCCACTGGGTATTGTACAGCACCGTGGAGGGTGCATCAATCCTGATGAAGTTGCTGCCGGCAATCGTGTCTGTCCGGAATATTGTGGTCGCATTGCCGTCTTCATCCACCGGCACAACGATTTTTTTCACCCAGTTGACGCCATCCCAGAAGCCATACGAACCTGCCATGGAGAACTGGATGTTTTCCGTATACCTGCGGTTTTCCACGATATTATCATACATGTCGTTCAAACGGACGGTGATGGTTGTATTTGAATTGACCGGGACGACCGCCGGATAGCTCAGTGTCGACCATTTCTTCGGTTCTGCATGATCGATTTTAATGATTGTGCAGTCCCTGATAGAACTGTTGCTGGTCACTGCGGCACATATGTTGGCATTACCGGATGTCGTATTCGGATTGAAATTCACCGAAAGGGTTCCGCCTGCATCCGTCTTCTTCTCCGAGGGCGTGATTGTGCCCATCTTTTCATCCTCGCACCAGAGATTCACCTTGACTGAAGAGACGGGATCTGTTTTATTCAACACCTTGACCGTCACCTGCGCAATATCCTTGCTTCCGGCAACCACCCAATCCCGATCGATGGAGATCTGAAGGGAATCCGGTTCGAGGGCAGAGACCCATGTCACCATCATCCCCAGAAGGATTAGAACTGCAATATATTTTATCTTCATACTGGGCCTCCTCAATTGCATGATTAATCAATATATAGATATATAAAACTTATGTTAATTAATATTTTATAAAATTTGATAATAATAAGATAATTAAAAAATTTCTGTAATTAGAAGAATAAATTGCTGAAAAATGGCAGTGTACACCTTAAGCTGTA
>JARYLJ010000026.1 GCA_029907705.1 Methanomicrobiales archaeon | reverse complement strand
AAATCACTGTAGGATACGGGGGATTTTATTTTACATCACTTCGTGTACGCTACCCTGAAAACTCAGGAATTCCTCCGCCATACTGATACTCGCAGAAAGAGAACCTTGCTCCTCGCGTCCATATGGTTCATGGGAGAAGTTTATTCGGACTGATGAAGGGAGGGGATTTTCGAGCGATATTGTACCACCTTACGACCTGCTCCGGCGGGACGATATCCATCGGCTGTGCATGGTTTACGAGCGATAATGTTCCGCCCTACACCCCGGGTCGGCACCGCCTTCTCATGTGCGAAGGCCCGCCTGGATGGTCATCCGTACCTGATCTCCTGCCCGCATCTATTCATTCTCCTGCGAACCAGCAGAGAGATGGTTGATTTCTGACCTTGGTATACCGGAACGGGACATTGGAGGGTTGTAAAACCAATGAATGACCTGTTCAGCTTATCCTGATGCTCACCCCTATATGCACCTACATCCACATGATACACTCGACACCAGGATGAAGAAGATCATCGTCAGGGGAGCGCGGCAGCATAATCTGAAGAATATCACGGTGGAGCTGCCGCGTGACAGTTTCATTGTGATCACGGGCCTCTCTGGCTCCGGCAAGTCAACCCTTGCCTTCGACACGATATATGCCGAGGGGCAGCGCCGCTACGTGGAGTCGCTCTCTGCCTATGCGCGCCAGTTCCTTGGCCTCATGCAGAAACCCGATGTGGATGCCATCGTCGGCCTCTCACCGGCGATATCCATCGAGCAGAGGAGCACCAGCAAGAACCCGCGGAGCACGGTCGGGACGGTGACCGAGATCTATGATTACCTGCGGCTCCTCTTTGCCCGGATTGGTACACCCTACTGTCCGGTGCATGACGTCCGGATCGAGGCACAGTCCCCCACGAGGATCGCGGAGACGATCTCTGCCGAGATGGAGGGGATGATCACGATTCTGGCACCAGTTGTCAGACAGAAGAAAGGGACGTACCAGCAGCAGATAAAAGACCTGAACAGGGAAGGTTATACCCGCATACGTATCAATGGAGAGATCCATCGAACAGACGAGGAGATCACGCTCGAGCGCTATAAAAAACATGACATTGACGTGGTCATCGACCGTCTGGACGCATCAGATCGTTCGCGTCTCGCCGAGGCCTGCGAAAACGCGCTGAAAAAGTCCCAGGGGCTGATCATTGCGCTTAATCAGGAGGGAGGGGAACGCATCTACTCGTCCCTGATGGCCTGTCCGGTCTGCGGTCTGACCTTCGAGGAACTGCAGCCCCGCATGTTCTCCTTCAACAGTCCATTCGGCGCCTGCGAGGAGTGCAACGGGCTCGGCGTCAGGATGGAGTTCGATCCCGACCTCATCATCCCTGACCGCTCGAAGTCCATCGCGGAAGGAGCGGTCGCACTCTACCGCAATTACATGGACGGCTACAGGAACCAGTACCTGTCGGCGATCGCCCGGCACTACGGTTTCTCGGTCCTGACACCGATCCAGGATCTCTCACCGGAACATTACAACATTCTCATGTACGGCTCACGGGATCGGATCCGCTTCTCGTTGAACACGAGGAACGGCGACGCAGAATGGGCGCATACCGGTGAATGGGAAGGGCTCATCCCCCAGTCCGAAAGGCTCTATCATCAGACGCAGTCGGAGTACCGGAAGAGGGAGCTCGAAAAGTTCATGCGGATCTCTCCATGCCCCCGTTGCCAGGGAAAGCGTCTGAAGGAGAAAGTGCTCTCGGTCCGTATCGACGGGATGTCCATCGTGGATATCTCAGACAAGCCGGTGAGCAGTGCGATCGAGTTCTTCACCCACCTGAAGCTGCCGGAAAAGGAGCGGGAGATCGCAAGACAGATCCTGAAGGAGATCGTCGCCAGGCTCGACTTCCTCGAGAAAGTGGGGCTCGGTTACCTGACACTCTCCCGGAGTGCAGGTAGTCTCTCGGGCGGAGAGGCCCAGAGGATCAGGCTGGCCACCCAGATCGGCTCGAATCTGATGGGTGTGCTGTACGTTCTCGACGAGCCGTCGATCGGGCTTCACCAGCGGGACAACCAGAAGCTGATCGATACGCTACGCAGGCTGCGCGATCTCGGCAATACGCTGATCGTCGTGGAACATGACGAGGAGACGATCAGAAACGCGGACTGGGTCGTTGACATGGGACCGGGTGCAGGGGTCCACGGAGGTCAAGTCATTGCCGAGGGTACGCCTGCACAGATTGCAGAAGACCAGGCGTCGCTCACCGGACGCTACCTCGCCGGAGACCTCCGGATCGAGGTCCCGAACCAAAGGCGAAAGAACGGGGCGTTCCTCCATATCCTGGGGTGCACCGAGAACAACCTGAAAGGGATCGACATTCACCTGCCCCTCGGTGTCCTCACCGTGGTCACCGGTGTCTCAGGTTCCGGGAAATCGACTCTGATCTATGACACGCTGTACCGGGCACTCCAGAGGACACTCTACCGCTCCCGCGTGAACCCAGGCAGATACACTGAACTCTCCCTCGACGCACCGGTGGACAAGGTGATCGTGATCGATCAGAGTCCGATCGGAAAGACGCCGAGGAGTAATCCCGCCACATACACCAAGGTCTTCGACGAGGTGCGGAGAGTATTTGCGGAGACAAGAGAGGCAAAGGCGAGGGGTTATAAACCGGGGAGATTCTCCTTCAACCTGAAAGGCGGCCGTTGCGAGGCCTGCGAGGGGGACGGTCTCATCAGGATCGAGATGAACTTCCTTCCAGATGTGTATGTGGAGTGCGAGGAGTGCAGGGGGGCGCGCTACAACCGTGAGACACTGGAGGTGAAATACAGGGGAAAGAACATCGCCGAGGTGCTGGACATGACCGTCGAGGAGGGTCTGGAACTCTTCGCAAATATCCCCTCCATCCGGCACAAACTCGAGGTGCTTGCGGCGGTCGGGCTCGATTATATCAAGCTGGGACAGAGTTCGACCACGCTTTCGGGCGGGGAATCACAGCGGATCAAGCTGACCCGGGAGCTCTCCAGACGAGGCACAGGAAGGACCATATACCTGCTGGATGAACCGACCACCGGTCTGCATTTTCACGACGTGAAGAAGCTGATCGGGGTGCTGAACGAACTCGTAGAGAGGGGAAACACCGTGGTTGTCATAGAGCACAATCTGGATGTGATCAAATCCGCGGATCACATCATCGACCTCGGGCCTGAGGGTGGCGATGCAGGGGGTTACGTGGTCGCCACCGGCACACCGGAAGAGGTCGCGCTCAGCCCGCAAAGTCACACCGGTAAGTATCTCCGAAAGATTCTCTCCAATACATGAACCCCCCCGGCCCGCTCCCGGATGCCCCCGGCTGCTATATCTTCCGTGACGCGTCGAATACTGTCATCTACGTCGGAAAAGCAAAGAATCTCAGAAAGAGGGTTGACAGCTACTTCACCAGGCGGGAGACGGATGGTAAAACCGCATGGATGGTAGGGCTGATTTCGGACGTCGATTGTATCGTCACGACGAATGAAGTGGAGGCACTCATCCTTGAAAACAGCCTGATCAAGGCAAACCAGCCCCGTTTCAACATCAACCTGAGGGACGCGAAGCAGTACGCCTTCATCCACCTTACCAGAGAGGAATACCCCCGTATCTGCATCGCCCGAAGGATGGGGGATGAGGGGGCCTATTTCGGCCCTTTCACGTCCGCTGCGGAGAGGGACCAGGTTCTGTCTGTGGTGAAGAAGACCTTCAGACTGCGGAGCTGCCGTACTCTCCGCAGGAAGGGGTGCCTACGTGCGTCACTCGGGACATGCTCTGCACCCTGCCGTGGATCAATCGGGAAGGATGAATATGCAGAGCTGGTCAGGCAGGCATCCGCGGTACTGAAAGGAAGAGCCCCCGAGCTGGTCAAGTCACTGCGGTCAGAGATGGAGGAGAGGGCGCGGGCCTGCGACTTCGAGCGGGCAATCCTCCTCCGGGACCAGATCCATGCACTCGAGCATCTCTCGCGCCGGCAGGATGTGGCGAGGAGAAAGGAGACGGATGAGGACGTGATCAACTTCATGGTTCACGGGGGCGAGGTCTGTCTGATGCTCTTTTCAGTTCACAGAGGTTCACTGGTCAACAAGAAAGAGTACATATTCGATGAGAAGGATGATTTTCTCGAGGAGTTCCTGGTCCAGTACTATTCGGAGAATACCCCACCGTGTGAGCTGATCCTGCCTGTCCCGCCGGGTAAGGAGATGGAGGAGTTTCTCTCGCTCCGGAAGGGGGGAAAGGTGACGGTGACGGTCCCCCGCACCGGTACAAAAAAGCGTCTGCTCTCACTTGTCAGGAAAAACATTGAGGTCGCGCATTTCGGGGATAAAATTAAGCTGGAGGAGCTGAGAGAGAGACTGTGGCTGGAGGAAGTGCCCAGGGTCATCGAGTGTTTCGATATCTCCCACCTGGCTGGAACCGATGAGGTGGGGTCCATGGTCCAGTTCCGTGATGGGCGCCCTGACAGGAGGCACTACAGAAGATTCCGGATCAGGAGCGTCGAGGGCATCGATGACCCGGCGGCAATCGCAGAGGTGGTCAGGCGGAGGTACAGCCGGCAGGTGAAGGAAGGGGGGGCACTGCCAGACCTGATCGTAATCGACGGCGGCATAACGCAGCTGAGAGCGGCCAGGTCCACCCTGGATGAGCTTGGCCTTGATATCCCCCTGATATCGCTTGCGAAAGGGGAGGAGCATATCTATACAACCGGTTCCTCCCACCCGCTCTCGGTGAAGAAGCACGAGAGGGCATCGCTCTTCCTGCAGGAGATCAGGGATGAAGCCCATCGATTTGCCATCTCATATCACCGTCTTCTCCGGTCCAGGAAGTTGGCCACATGAACCGTTTTTCATTGAAAAGTATGTTTAGTCCCCGCGGCTCCCAGCCGGAGGCGATCGAGAAGCTGGTCCACGGGATAGATACCGGCCACCGTTTCCAGACACTGCTCGGTGTCACAGGCTCGGGGAAGACCTTCACCATGGCAAATGTGATTGCCCGTGTCCAGAAGCCGACCCTTGTCATCGCGCATAACAAGACACTGGCCGCCCAGCTCTGGAATGAATTCCGCGATTTCTTCCCGGACAACAGGGTGGAGTACTTCGTCTCCTACTACGACTACTACCAGCCTGAGTCTTACATCCCCCAGAAAGACCAGTATATCGAGAAGGATGCCCAGGTCAATCCAAAGATCGAGATGATGAGACTCTCCGCCACCGCATCGCTCCTCTCCCGCAGGGATACGATCGTCGTCGCCTCTGTCTCCTGCATCTATGGCCTTGGCCGGCCCGAACACTTCCGTGACCTCGGGTTCGAGATCAGGGTCGGAGACCATATCTCCCGAAGGGATCTCGTCGAGCGGCTGATCAATGGCCTCTACGAAAGAAACGACCTTGAACTCCAGCCCGGCCGTTTCAGGGTCAGGGGCGATACCGTCGACCTGATCCCTGGTTACTACCACAACATCATCAGGGTCGAGCTCTTCGGCGATGAGGTGGACCGGATTACGGAGGTGGAGAAGACCTCGGGAAGGACGGTGGAGAGCCTTCGTTACTTCCATATCTATCCGGCACGCCACTATGCGATCCCTGATGATGTCCAGAAGCGTGCCCTTTCCTCCATCCGACAGGAACTCGAGGAGAGGCTGCCGGAACTGGGAATGATCGAAGCCCATCGCCTCGAGCAGAGGACGCTCTACGACCTGGAGATGATCGAGGAGACCGGATCCTGCAAGGGTATCGAGAACTACTCGCGCCACTTCGATTTCCGGAGGCCCGGCGAGAGGCCTTACTGTCTCCTGGACTACTTCCCCCGCGACTTTCTCATGTTCATCGACGAGAGCCACCAGACAATTCCCCAGCTGCATGGCATGTATCATGGCGACCGTTCGCGCAAGAGAGCGCTGGTGGAATACGGGTTCCGTCTGCCGAGTGCATTCGATAACCGGCCCCTCATGTTCAGGGAGTTCGAGGAGTTCATGCGGCAGGTGATCTTTGTCTCCGCAACACCGGGGGACTACGAGCTCTCCTGCTCACAGCAGTTGGTGGAACAGATCATCCGCCCCACCGGCCTCGTCGATCCCGAGGTCATGGTACGCCGCACGGAGGGGCAGATCGAGGATGTGATAGGGGAGATCCACAGGACCGTAAGACGCGGGGACCGGATCCTGCTGACGACCCTGACCAAGAGACTTGCGGAGGAACTCACTGATTATCTTTCGGAGAGAGGGATCAGGACCCGTTATCTCCATTCGGAGATCGATACGCTGGAGCGGACCGAGATCATTAGGCAGCTGCGACTGGGTAAATTCGATGTGCTGGTCGGGATCAACCTCCTGCGGGAAGGCCTCGATATCCCTGAGGTGGGTTTTATCGGAGTGCTGGATGCTGACAAGGAGGGTTTCCTCCGTGATGCCCGGAGCCTGATCCAGATCATCGGGAGGGCGGCACGGAACGCCAGCTCGCGCGTCGTGCTCTATGCCGACATCATCACCGGATCGATCCGCGATGCGATGAACGAGACAGAGAGACGCAGGGCTCTCCAGTTGGAGTTCAATGCCCGGCATGATATCGTCCCGGAGACGATCAGGAAACCGATCCCGGAGAGAGAGGTGGATATGAGAGATACGCGGCACGTGCCGAAGTCCGAGTTACCGAACCTCATCGTCGAGCTCGAGGCGAGGATGTACCGGGCGGCCGAGAGTCTGGACTTCGAGGAGGCGATCCGAATCCGCGATACAATACGGGAGCTCAGAGAGAGGGTCCGTGGTTAGCGCATGATGGGAGGAGTGGATGCAGGCACCACATCGTGTTGTCTCACGACAGGGGTTCCACCATACTGACGTATCCCTCTACAGAGGTCAATCCCAGATGAAATTCTGTTATGAACCGGATCGACTGATAGGGATACGTCCCCTTTTACAGGTAATAATGCACCATGGATTCGACTTTTTTAATGATGCTTCCATAGATATCAGGATCAGGAGCGTATTCATGGTTTTTTATGGCATCGAACGCTCCAGGGGGCTATGCTCGGCTACGTCCCACCGCTCAGGTGCCACGGTGTGCGATTCCTCCGCTCTGTCTCCGGACGGACTTCGAACGATCGGGCATTGCATTTATTTGGGTGCATCGGTCGAACTGATCGCTTTATCCCGAGCGATATCGGTAGTAAAAAATTCTGGAGTGTACTTCTGTTCGAAGGTGTGATGAAAACGTCTGCTCCTGAAGAGAGGGGATGGGCAAACCCCGATGGATCGCTGAAAATAGAGGGGCTTAACTGATCAGGCCCGCGAGCATTTGACGATGGCCAGTATTTTTGGGATATTCACGAATGCATGTACCTCTCCGCGGCCCTCACGATCGACGCGGCGACTTTATCGTTGAAGTATGCGTGGGTATAGCTGCCGAGGGTGTGGTGCACGAAGAGGCCGTCCCACCCGTCGCCGGTGATGCCTTTTCCACGCGACAAACTGACCGCCAGTCTCGCGTCGCGGCATACATCCACTGCGGAGTAATGGAACTCGTGCCCATGATAGGAGAGCTTCGGAGAGAGTGGACCTGTACCTGCGATGACCCGTGCCTGGACATAGTCCAGTGCCTGCACCTTCCGGGTCATCCGCGCGGTCGCCGGCAGGATTCCTGCCATCGGGTGCTCTTTATCGGTCACGAGTGATTCGCAGAGCACGAGGAGGCCCCCGCATTCCCCATATATCGGCATACCATCGTCTGCCGCTTTTTTCAGCCTTTCGGGAAAGCGCGATTCCACCATCTCTCTCGCATACAACTCAGGGTATCCTCCCCCCAGATATATGCCGGAGACGTCAGGAATAGGGTCCGAGAGGGGGCTGAAAAAGGTAAGCGATGCCCCCGCCGATGCGAGCCTCTCCAGATTGTCTTTATAATAAAAGCAGAATGCCCTGTCCAGTGCGACGCCGAGGTGCATCTTTTCCCTTCCGTCCCCTCCGATGCGGCGCACCCTCTGCGTCAGCGGCGGTGCTCCCCCCGCAATGCGGATCACTGCATCGATATCGCAGGACCCTTCGAGTATCTCCGCGATCTTCGTGCCGGTTGGTTCCTCGAAGGCGAGGTGAAGGCCAAGATGCCGACTGGGGAGTTCCAGCTCCTGCCTGTTCGGGACCCAGCCGATCGGAATCGCCCCCGAGCAATCCATCCCCCGTTCGATCATCCAGCGGTGACGATCGCTGCCCACGCGGTTATAGATCACCCCTGCGATCTCGATGGAAGGATCGAAGCGGGTAAAACCACTCACCTGCGCATGGACACTTCTGGACATACCCTTCACATCCACCACGAGTATCACGGGAGAGGAGAGGATCTGGGAGACATGAGCGGTACTCGCCACATCGCCGCCATCGATGCCGTCGTAGAGCCCCATCACGCCTTCGATCACTGCGATATCCGCACCTTCCGAGGCTCGCACGAAGGTCTCACACAATCTCTCCTTCCCCATCATGAAGGGATCAAGATTCCTCGAATCACGCCCGCAGATCGCGGTATGGTGCGTGGGATCGATGAAGTCCGGACCGACTTTGAATGGCTGCACCACCAGCCCCCGTGCGCGCAGTGCACCCATCAGCCCCTTTGCAATGGTGGTCTTTCCGCAACCGCTGTGCGTACCTGCAACCATCGCCCTCGGGATTTCAATCAATGTGCTCCTCCCCTGGCATGCCGATCTCCACAATAGAGATATCGAGTTTGTAACTCAAAGAGAATTCCGAGACGCGTTCCCTCACTCTGGCGACCATTCCGCCTGTCGTCATAATCAGGCTGTCCTCTCCCATGGTTGCGCGAAGGAGGCATTTGTCGATCACTCCATGCGTGAAGTGCAGTTGAATCCCATGTCTGGCCGCCTCGCGCTTCGCGATCGTGCCCATCGCACCGGTATGACGGATCCTTTTCTCCTCGATCAGCTGCGGGAGATGGGCACTAACGCCGTTGGAGAGATCCGCAATATATATGGTGCCACAAGACCCCCGTTTATAACCCGGAATCTTCTCTGTTATCGCCTCGATGAGCACCGGCACGCCCTTCCAGAGGGTATCGCGCGGGAGAACACCACGTGCTGCAAGACCTCTGACGAGCTCCACGAGTGGCGGCGTGCTCAGATGTGCCTGCCTCATGAGCTCCGGGCGATCGAAGACCGACCCCGGTGGACCCTGATGGATCTTCTCTCCATCTACGAGGAGGATCACGTCATCCGCCCATCCAAGCGCGAGATGTACGTCATGTGTGGAGATGACGAGTGTCACCCCCCTCTCATGAAGTTCGTCCAGCAGATCCATCATCTCCTCCGCCCCTGCCGGATCGAGCGATGCGGTCGGCTCGTCGAGGACGAGTACCTCCGGTCCCATCGCGAGCACCCCTGCAATCGCGACACGCTTCTTTTCTCCCTCGCTCAGCTGGTGGGGCACCCTTCTGTCATATCCACTCAGTCCGACCGCATGAAGTGTCTCTTCCACAATCTCACGGACCTGCTCCGACTCCATACCGAGGTTGACGGGCCCGAAGGCGACGTCCTGATAGACGGTAGGCGCGATCAGCTGGCTGTCCGAACGCTGGAAGACAAGTCCCACCGTTCGCCTGATCCGGCGCAGGGAGCTCCTGTCATAGCGAATCTGCTCCCCCTTCACGATGACTGCCCCATCGTCGGGTCTCAGCGAGCCGTTGCAGTGGAGCAGCAGTGTCGTCTTCCCCGCGCCGTTCGGTCCCAGAATGGCAGTCTTCCTCCCCTTTATGATCCGGAGGGAGAGCCTTCTGAGAGACGGTGGCCTGAAAGGGTATGAGAAGCTCACTTCGCGGAACTCTATCGCAGGTTCATCTGATTCTCTCATCCGGACCCCCAGATGTAAGGGGCGAGTGCGAGGAACCCGCAGATCACGAGATAGGCGAAGACGAGTGAGATCTCGACCCTGCCCATTCTCTTCCCCTTCAGCGGCATCTCGAATCTGCCGTCATAACACCTCGAGTCCATCGCGAGAAGGAGTTCCTCACCCCGGTTCCACCCCCTGATGAATAGTCCGGAACCGAGCAGGGAGATGGAGCGGATGGAGTTCCGGAAGTTGCTGTAGCCCTGCCGCATCGTCTGTGCATTCTGAATGGCGATCGCCTCGGCGAGCATCAGGAATGTGCACCTGTAGACAAGCATCGAGAGGTCGATGAACTCCTGCGGTAACCGGAGACTCTTCAGAAGGGAGAAGAGCTCCACCATCGGTGTGGTGAGTGCAACGAAGAGGAGGGCACTCATACCCCCGAGGATGCGGGCAGCCGTATTGATCGCGATCACGATGGCACCGGTACTCAGATGGAGCGTATATGGCCCCAAATGAATGGCGGTCAGCGCGTTCCCTCCCCCTGTGATCAGAAGAATGGCGACGATAGAGAGGACGAGAAATGGTGATGGGAGCAGGAGGAGTGAAAGGTACACCCTCGCAGGAATACCGGCAAGCAAGATCACAATCAGCGCCATCGAGATGGCGACAAAGATGGGGGCGAGTGGGCTCATCGAGATCGAGACGAGAAGAAGCGCTCCGAAACCAAGTGTGAACTTGAGCCTGCTGTCTCTTTCTGTGAATCTGTTCGAACTGGCATACTCCTCAAGAATAACGTCGAACATCCAGTCTCCCCACCACCTCCCCCCCCCTTAAGCCCCTTTCTTCCCCCTGTAGTATCCAAAGAAGTAACCAATCACCACCGAACCTGCGGCGGCCTGCAGGGTGAAGAGCAATGTCTCAATCTCTCCGCTGGGCGGTTCCCAGAGCGGTTCGAACCATGGTGTATATCCCGAACCCTCGATGATCGAGGCGGCTGCCGTGTCGGTGCCGCCCCATGCTTCCTCTCCTTCGTTACGTATGCCCACCGCTGCATTCTGGATAAAAAGGATCAGGGCGAGGAGGGCGACCGCGGAGAAGGCGATCAACTCCAGCCTGAACCTCATTCGGCCGCCTCCCGGAGGGCATCCGCCCTCCCCTTCGTGAGGACGTCCAGTTTGACCAGAATATCGGCACGGAGGGAGATGATGTATTTGAAGATGAGCGCCACGACGATACCCTCGATGACTGCGAGGGGAACCTGTGTGAGTGCGAAGATTCCACCAAAGACCGCAAGGGAGGCGATGACGCCCCCCTCCGCCGCAGGAAAAGCGAGCGCCAGCTGAGCAGAGGTGACGAGGTAGGTGCCCACATCGGCGAGCGCAGCGGCGAGAAAGACGGTCATGTAGGTATTTGCTCCCACTCTGCACCCGAGCCGGTATACACTGTAACCCACCATTGGTCCTGCGATGCCCATGGAGAAGAGGTTCGCACCCAGGGTGGTGATCCCGCCATGGGCGAGAAAGAGCGCCTGATATAAGAGGACGATAAGACAGAGCACCGGGGTCACGACAGGGCCGAACAGGATAGCAGCGAGGCCGGTGCCTGTCGGATGCGAGCAGCTCCCTGTGACGGAGGGGAGCTTCAGGGAGGAGAGCACAAAGATGAATGCACCTGCCACTGCGAGGAGCGGAATGGCATCCCTTCTCATGTCGGATATCTCTTTCAACCGATGGAGGCCGAGAATGATCAAGGGCAATGAAACAACGAACCACAGTTCCCACCACGGTGATGGGAGGAAACCTTCCATGATATGCATGTAAGATCTAAAACAAATAATTTTTAATTAAATAAAAACATTTTGTTTAATGTGTATGAATGTGGAAAAGGGTCTGTGAGCCATTATCATGAGCGATCCTGCAAATCCACCGCAACAGAGCTGAAGACATGTCGCTGATGATCTTCGGAACGGCTTCCCATGTGGGGAAGAGCACGGTCGTCGCAGCTCTCTGCCGCTGCCTCGCGGACGAGGGTATCGATGTCGCCCCCTTCAAATCACAGAATATGAGCCTCAACTCGTACGTGACCGTGGAGGGCGGGGAGATCAGCATCGCGCAGGCGATCCAGGCGAGGGCTGCACGGCTGGAGCCTCATGTGGATATGAACCCGATCCTGCTGAAACCCAGAGGAGATCGCGTATCGCAGGTCGTAGTGCTGGGCAGACCCTACAGAGATCTCCCCATCGGCGAGTATTACCGTGAGGTGGATCGCCTCCTCGGGATCGCCTGCAGCGCGGCGGAACGTCTCGGTAACAGGTATGGACACCTGATCGTCGAGGGTGCCGGTGGCGCTGCAGAACTGAACCTCTATGATCGCGATATCGCAAATATCAGGATCGCGAGGGCGCTGAAGTATCCCATCATCCTGGTCGCCGATATTGAGCGGGGCGGAGTGTTCGCACAGATCTGTGGCACGATCGCTCTTCTGCCGGACGATATCCGTCCCCTCGTGAAGGGGGTGATCGTGAACAAGTTCAGGGGCGATCCGGAGCTCTTCGAGGAGGGCATCCGCCTCATCGAGGAGAGGTGCGGAGTTCCAGTGCTGGGTCTCCTTCCGTATGCCGACCTGCCTCTTCACAGCGAGGATTCCCTCTCCATCGATGGCAAGAGGGTTAATGCAGGAAAAGTAAGAATCGCCATCATCAGGCACCCCAGGATCTCCAACTTCACGGATTTCGAGCTTCTGGAGCGCCATGCATCGGTGGAATACGTGAAGCCGGGCGCTCCGCTCGAAGGTTTCGACTGCATCATTCTTCCCGGCACAAAGAATACGATCGAGGATCTGGAGGAGCTCAGGAGATCGGGGGGTGAGAGGGAGTTACTGGAGGCGAGGGAGCGCGGCGTGCCCATCATAGGGATATGTGGAGGTTTTCAGATGCTCGGGCGAACCATCGTGGACACCGGCATAGAGGCGGGGCATGGAACCCACAGAGGTCTCGGGCTTCTCAATGTGATGACCGTATTCGACTCCTACCGGAAGACGACACTCCGTGTCCGACGGTCGCCTGTATCTGTAGGCCCCATACTCTCCCGCATGGGGGAAGTCGAGGGTTACGAGATCCACATGGGCCAGACAGAGAATGCGGGGGAGATAGAAGCCTTCGAGGGGGAGGGGGCGGTCTCCGGCGATGGGCTTGTGATAGGCACCTATATGCACGGCCTCTTCCAGAATGGCACGGCGGTGGACGCACTCCTCTCCCACCTCCATGGGCGGAAGGGTCTCGAATATCAACAGATCGATATGCAGGCTGCTGACCCTTACGACGTGGTGGCGGGTTGGTTCAGGGAGCATGTGGATATGCGGTGTATCCTCCGAATCCTGAAGGAGCGGGCCTCATGAGATATAACATACTTTCGCGGGCAGATCGCCTGTATCGCCACCCTTTTGGTTTTTCCCCTGAACCTTTTACCGCGCATACTGCTCTACTGTACTTTGTACTTTCCGGTGGTGAGTCATTTGTGCCTCTTTTGGATCCCGGTGAGGCGCCCTCTTGCCATACGATAACCGTGCCAGAGCATCTGAATTTGCCATCAACGGAAGAACGGAGTGGTCCCGTCCGTTACAGCGAACCCCGCCTTTTCAGAAGTCTCCGGCGAGCAGGGAGAAGAGCCGGGATCTCACCACAGGGGGTGCATCGGCCGTACCGACCGCGATCCGTTCCGTCGGATAACCCAGATCCTCGAATATGGCGATCTTCAGCTCTGGATTCACCTTTCTGAGCGCGGCGGCCAGGGTTTCCAGACTGAACGCAGGTTCGGCAGTGATGAAGACAGCTCTCCCGCGAATGATCTCCTCCACCGCCTCCTGTATTGCGCCGACATGATCGCACCCGTGCGCGGTCACTGCGCAGATCCGTTCCAGTGGAATGCGTATCCTCGCGACCGCCACCTGCAGAGAGGAGATCCCTGGAATCACTTCACCGGAAAGTGACCCGAGACCGGAGAGCATGGGATCGCCTGTGGAGAGGATCACCGCATCCTCGGGGATATCTGCAAGTGCATGAAAGTCATGGATCTCCTGCACATCAGCATTCGAGGGCAGATGCTCCCGCGCGAGTTCGATCGCCCGGCGCGATCCAAATATGCGATGTGCGGATCGGATCGCCACAATCGCCTCCTCGGTGAGCATCTTCGGGCCGCATCCAACACCGACAATCTTCATCCCGAATCCACCAGAATCCTGCCTTCCCTGTCGACCAGTATCACCCGCACCCACGGCAGATCCCTTTTGAACCTGCCCAGTGCTTCGGGGATGCGGCTGCCATATTCGCCTGAGTCGATCAGCTCCTCGACCGACCAAAATCCTGTTCCCTCCAGAATGCGCGGATCGATGAATCTCATGATGAGGCCGGGCAATCCGAAGAGTATCGCATCTCCCTTGCATCTGCCGAGCGCCTCGCCAATCTTCGCTCCCACCAGGATCACCTCACGATCAGGGAATAGCATAGATGCATAACGCATTCCCGTCCTTCCCGTCGTAAGTACCGGCCGTTTGGCTTTTTCCACCCGTTCCAGCACGGAGTCGAGCAGATGGCCCCCCCAGGGTTCTACGAGACCTGTGCTGCCGAGCACGGAGATCCCACCGGCGATACCCATCCTCCTATTCAGCGTCGTCTCTGCGATCTCCTCGCCATGGGGGACGCTCAGTTCGATCCTGACACCCCTCGCACCGATATCCCCGAGCGCCTCCTGACATGCATGCATGATGCAGCGGTAGGACGTCGGGCTGATCGCCGGGTCTCCCCTCCTGAACCTCGATGTGCTGCGTTCGAACCTCCCGATACCCTCGCCCGCGATCAGCGCTGTTCCTTCATCAGATCGTTCTGTCCTTGCGATAAATTCCACCCAGGCTGTCGCGTCCTCCGGGTAATCACCAGGATACTTGCTGCAGCACCCAACTCCCGCATTTCCTGACGCGGAGACTTTCACCCTCATGCCACAGGGGATCAGTACCTCCACCTCCGCGACCGCCATCTCGAGTGACAGGATGGCCGCCTTGCAGGCGGCGGCCGCGGTCGTACCGGTAGAGAAGCCCCTTCTCAACACCTTCCCGGATGCGGTGAGTACCCCGAGACCCCTCCGTGCCAGCGTCAAGTCCTGCGGGTCTCTGCACCTGGCGCTCCATTCCTGTGGGTAGACGAAGCCTGTGACGGGATCGACCAGCCTCTCTGAGCCCGCTGCTTCATCGGGACTGGCCTTCATCGCTACGGTGCTCCATGTGAATCGTGATGATCTCGTTCATCGCCGCGACTGCCACCGGTGTGCCCCCCCGTGTTCCCTCGGTCGATATCGATGGGACGCCCTTGCTCCTGAGCAACTCCTTCGATTCCGCTGCGTTGACGAATCCGACGGGAACACCGATCACCAG
The DNA here is from genome assembly GCA_029907705.1 of Methanomicrobiales archaeon. GTDB lineage: Archaea > Halobacteriota > Methanomicrobia > Methanomicrobiales > JACTUA01 > JARYLJ01. Next base: position 9,730 of record JARYLJ010000026.1, on the reverse strand, counting down.
CGAAGGGGTGCGCCCCCGCTCCAGGAGTTCGCAAACAGAGATGAGCGCGGAAGGGGAGTTACCAATCAGGAGGATCGCACCATCGATACGGCGTCCAAGGGCGATGAAGCCTGCGGAAGTACGCGTGATCCCCTCCCCTTCCGCGAGATCTCCGCCGTAGTCCAGGGCGCAGAGGATTGTGGAGCGGTGACCCTTCCTCAGGATCCCTGCCTGCACCATTCTGATATCGGTGACAATGGGTGCCTCTACTCCGAGTGCCTGCACACCTGCAGTCACCGGATCGTGCTGGAACCTGAGCAGCTTCGCCATCTCTAGGTCCCCCACAGCGATCGCGCAACGCTGCTTTATCCTGTCCTCTATCGTGCGCTCTCCAATCTCGGACAGCACGAGAGCCCTGGAGCGTGCCGATATCCTTCTTGCCCCCTCTGTCTCTGCACCAATGTCAGTATGAATACTTCCTCTGATATCCGCGCCGCGTGATGATCCTTTCATGCTCCTTTTCCCTCCAGATGTAACTCTCCTCGCCACCAATGATCACGATGGAATGCATATCCACCAGATTCTCCAGTTCTTCGAACCTCTCCAGTGTGGTGATCCTGATCGCTTCGCCTTTCCTCGAGACATCTCTCGCACATGCCACCGGAGTTTCATCACCCAGATACCCTCGTGCGATTCCAATCGCCGTGCTCAGTCTCTCCTTCCTTGCCCTGCTTCTTGGATTATACAGGACCACCGGGATCTTCATTGAAAATGCTGCGTGCAGCCTCTTCTCGATGACCACCCAGGGAGTAAGCAGATCGGAGAGGCTGAGCACGACAAAATCCCCGGTGAGGGGGGAACCCGCGAGCGCCGCTGCGGCGGTGGCTGCAGTGATGCCCGGTACCACCTCGAATGGTATCTCTGACCCGGACCTCTCCAGCACCTCCAGCACAATCCCTGCCATGCCATAGACGCCGGGATCTCCTCCGCTCACGATGGAGACCCTGCTGTATCTGGCGAGTTTCACCGCCTCCTTTGCCCTCTCCACCTCACTGCCCATGGAGCTCTCGATCACCTCCTTCCCCTCCAGCAGGTGCTGGATCTGCCCGATATAGAGTGAATTCCCGATCACGTATCTCGAACTTCTGATTGCCGCCTCGGCACGGGCTGTGAGTAGATCGGGCGCACCCGGACCTGTGCCGACGATGAAGAGCGCCCCTGTACCTTCACCTTGCGATGGCAACCGTCACCCTCCCGTATCTACGCTTGGTCAGCACCAGCTCCTTCATCTTCGAGATGGCGAGTGCACAGGGTTCGGCGACTCCCTTCAGACCGATCCTCGGGGCCGCAGAGGGAGAAGTGGTCAACTCTGCCATGATGGCGAGATCGTCCAGATACAGGAGCACCCCACCCATCTCCTCGATCCCTCTCCTGAGTCCGATCTCGGATACCTTTCTCTCTGTTGTGGCATATGCAATCACCTCTTCTCTCCTCAGACCCGTATCTGCGAATGCTGTGTTGACTGCATTCACCACCTCCTCTGCCCCCACGCCTCGCCGGCACCCCAACCCGACTGTATAGATGCCGCTCCTGCAGAGAAAGGATACAGACCGATCCCCGATGACCACCGAAGGTCCCCGGACGTTGAAGACCGGCACTCCCTCGATGAGCATTGCAGCGTTTACCACCTTCGTCGAATACCGGTTCACTACCTCCATACCCGATCTGGTGGCCAGCCCCTCGACAGAGTCCTTACCGAGGGCCTCGGTCGCGGTGGAGATCACGGGAAGGATACCCATCTGCTGCAGCTCCTTTGCCAGTGCGTTCGCCCCGTGGTGCCCCCCCACGACCGGGATGGCGAACTTCAGATCGGGGCTCACGACCACCACCGCAGGATCAGTCCATTTGTCCTCCAGCAGAGGCGCGATCTTTCTGACCGCAATACCCAGCGACATCACGCATACGATGGAACCATATCGGGTGAAGAGGTCGCGGAATAAATCCCCGGAATACTCGAATGGTTCTGCCCGAAGGTGGGTGGAGATGCGCAATGCCGCCTCTCTGAACAGGGGCAGAAAGACCACCGCTGTCCCTTTCATGAGTACAGCACCGACCTTCGGAAACCTGATCTGTCCGGCTCCACTACACTTCCAATGATCAGAAGCGCCGAACGCGTAATGCCTGCCTCTCTCGCCAGCCGGGGGATCTCCGCCAGCGTGCCCCTCACTATCTTCTGATCCGGCCATGTCGCATGATAGACGACCGCGGCGGGGGTATCCGGCGGATATGAACATCGGCCGGCGATCTCCTCCAGCCGGTCGGTTCCGAGGAAGATGACCATTGTCGTATCCGGAGATGAGAGATCCCTGATCCGGTCGCTCTCCAGCGTTTTTCCTGCCGGCCGTGTCACGATCAGGGTATCTGACACCCCGGCGAGTGTCAGTTGTGTCCGCAGCGCTGCGGCGGCTCCGAACATGGAGGATACCCCCGGGACTATCTCCACCTCGATGCCTGCCTCTACGAGCTGAGAGATCTGCTCCACGATGGCGCCCCAGAGCGACGGGTCCCCGCTGTGCAGCCTGATCACGCGCTTGCCTTCCTCCGCCCCTTTCACGAGGAGCCTGACTATCTCCTCCAGCCTCATACCGTGGCTGTCCATCTTCATGGGCGCAGGTGAGAGCTCCACCAGTGCGGGGTTCACCAGCGAACCCGTATAAACGACCAGATCCGCCTTCTTCAGCAGTCTCATGCCTTTTACGGTGATGAGCCCGGGATCGCCGGGGCCGGCACCTACAAAATAGACTTTCTTCATATTCATCTGCCTGCGTAAAGAACGCTCATATAATCGGAAGTCGTGGGCAGCTCCTCCTCATGGTATATCTTCATGCCTGACAGGAACATCCTCTCCAGCAGTACGAAATGACAGTATCCCTCATCCCGGAGCCTCTCTGCCATTTTCTTCGGTTCTTTCACCTTGAGCACCACCCGGTGGGCGTCGTTTCCTCCGTCCGTCACGAGGAAACTGCCCCTCAGCGATACTCCCGCCAGAGATGCGAACGCGGTGATCGCGCTGACACCCGGAACGGTCCTGCACTCGATTCCGGGATACATCTCCGCCATCATTGCGGCGAGGCGCGAGAACGTGGAGAAAAAGTTCGGATCGCCGAGTATCCCGAGGACAGCAAGCCCATCCCTCGCAGCCGGCGCGATGAGCGAAGCGTTCCTCTGCATGCTCCTTCTCACCTCTGGCTCATCCTCGGTCATCGGGAAATCGAGGAGCACGGGTTCGCAATAATCAGATACGAGCTCCCATGCGATCCTCCCCGGTACGAAGACGCGGTCTGCCTCACGGAGCAACCTGACCGCCTTCAGGGTGAGGAGTTCAGGGTCCCCCGGCCCCAGACCCACTCCTATCAGCATCTGCCCTCTCCCACGATCATGAAGATCGGGTCGATGGGTCGGAACATCAGGTCACCCCCGATCTCCTGAGAGCGGGAGATCTGGATCTGCAGTGCCTCTCTGAAGATACCTATCTCCTTCATCACGCTGATCGCGCCATGGAGCGTCCTGAGGAGTACGGCGTTCACCACGATCCGCCCGCGGGTCTTTCCGGCGAGTACATGAAGAACCTCCGGGAGGTTCTTCGAGCCGCCGACGAAGGCGGCATCCAGCGAATCGCTCTGCCTCAAAAAATCCAATGCCTCCGCCTCAACGAAGGTGATGTTCTTGATGCCACACCTCCTCGCCCCCTCTGTTGCTTGAAGAATCGCCTCCGGATGGCGGTCGACGGCGAATACACGGCCCGCCTGTGACGATGCGGCGATGGACACTTTTCCACTCCCGCAACCGATATCGGCAAATATATCGCCTGCCTTCAGCCGGAGCTTCAGCAGGGCTACCGCCATCACTTCGTCCTGCGTCGGTGCACCTCTGAGTTTCACCATATTTCAGATCAAATAAATTTGTATTAAATCTTATGAAATTTAATTCGTATCGAAAAATCAGATATTCACGGCGATTCGATTAATATGGTGAATGGAGGTCTGAAGAGCGATGGATCACGAATCCGATGAATGGCAGGCGAACGTGTCGGGGAAGAAAGGGGAAGAGACAGAATGCGAGAAGCTCTCAGGGATACTTGCAGAAAGGGAGAGACTCATCTCCGACCTGAAGAGCCAGCTGGCGGAGAGGGAACGGCTCGCTGAAGAGCGCAAGGAGCGGCTCGTCTACCTCCAGGCTGAATTCGAGAACTTCAGGAAGTACTTCGAACGGGAGAGGGAGCAGATCGTGATGCTCGCAGAGGAGCACCTGATGAAGGATCTGCTCCCCACGCTCGATGATTTCCAGTGCATGCTGAAGAGCTGCCAGGGCAGCCAGGGTTTGGAGGGGGTCCGGCTCGTATTCAGGAACCTGATGAAGGTGCTCGAATCGCACGGTCTCGAGAAGATCGATGCGACAGGCAAGCGATTCGATCCGCACTATCACGAGGTCGTCTGTACCGAGAGATGTAACTGCGAAGATGGCATGGTGCTGGAGGAGTTCCAGACAGGGTATATGCTGAAAAAAAAGGTTCTGCGTCCCGCAAAGGTAAAGATAGCAGAACGATGTACCATTATGGACAGCAGGACAGAGGAGGGTGAATAGATATGCCAAAAGAGAAGATCATCGGTATCGATTTGGGTACGTCCAACAGTCAGGCAGCCGTGATGATCGGTGGTAAACCCACGATCATCCCCTCCGCTGAGGGTGCAACGGTGGCAGGAAAGATGTTCCCGTCCGTGGTTGCCTTCACGAAGGACGGGCAGGTGCTTGTCGGAGAGCCCGCAAGGCGCCAGGCCGTGAGTAACCCTGAAGGCACCGTGATGGCTGCAAAAAGGAAGATGGGGACAGATCACAGGTACAGAATATATGGAAAGGAGTACACCCCCCAGCAGATCTCCGCATATATACTGCAGAAGATAAAGAGGGATGCAGAGGCTTTTCTGGGGGAGGAGGTGAAGAAGGCGGTCATCACCGTTCCCGCTTACTTCAACGATAACCAGAGGACTGCCACGAAGGACGCCGGAACCATCGCAGGCCTCGAAGTGGTCCGGCTGGTGAACGAGCCGACTGCCGCGGCGATGGCGTATGGTCTGGAGAAGGAGGGTGAACAGAAGGTGATGGTCTTCGATCTCGGTGGCGGCACCCTGGATGTCACCATCATGGAACTGGGGGACGGAACCTTCACCGTCCTCTCTACCTCCGGAGATACGCAGCTCGGCGGCACGGATATGGATAACGCAATCATCGACTGGATCCTCGGGGAGTTCAAAAAACAGGAGGGGATCGACCTCCGTTCCGACCGGATGGCGATGCAGCGCGTCAGGGAAGCAGCGGAGAAGGCGAAGATCGAGCTCTCGAACGTGATGGAGACGGAGATCAACCTTCCGTATATCACCGCCGACAGCATGGGCCCCAAGCACCTCTCGTTGAAACTCACCCGGGCAAGACTGGAGCAGCTCATCGAACCTGTGGTGAGAAGGTGTGTACATCCTGTCGAGCAGGCACTGAAGGATGCAGGACTGAAGAGGGAGGAGATCTCCAGGGTGATCCTGGTGGGCGGCCCGACTCGGATGCCGATCGTACAGCGGTTCATCGAGGAGCATGTCGGGAAGAAGGTGGAACGGGGAGTGGACCCGATGGAGTGCGTCGCCATGGGTGCTGCGATACAGGGCTCCATCCTCGCTGGAGAGATCACCGATATGGTGCTGCTCGATGTCACACCTCTGACGCTGGGAATCGAGACGCTTGGGGGTGTGATGACGCCACTCATCGAGAGGAACACCACCATACCCACGAAAAAATCCCAGATCTTCACGACAGCGGCAGATTTTCAGACCGCCGTAACGATCCACGTGCTGCAGGGAGAGAGGCCGATGGCGAAGGACAACATCACGCTCGGCCAGTTCAACCTCGTCGGGATACCGCCTGCTCCGCGAGGGATTCCCCAGATCGAGGTCGCCTTCGATATCGACGCGAGCGGCATCCTGCACGTCTCCGCGAAGGACCTCGCCACAGGCAAGGAGCAGAAGATGACGATCACCGCATCCACGAAGCTCTCCGAGAACGAGGTGAACCGCCTTATCGAGGAGGCAAAGAAATACGAGGAGGAGGACAGGAAGAAGAAGGAGGAGGTGAAAGTAAGGAACGATGCAGACTCGCTCGTCTACACCGCAGAGAAGACACTCGCCGATCTGGGTGAGAAGCTCACATCCGAGCAGAAATCCAGGATAGAAGCAGCGATGAAGAAGGCGAAGGATGCGCTGGCGGGAACCGATATCTCTGCCGTGAGGCGTGAGAGCGAGCACCTGCAGAAGGTCCTGCAGGAGGTCGGCACAGTCATCTACCAGGAAGCGGCACAGAAGTATGCGGCGGAGCATCCGACGGCAGGTGCAGGATCGGAGGGCGAGGACAAAGGCTCCGAGAAGGTGAAGGCCGATAAGGAGAAGGTGGTGGATGCCGATTTCAGAGTGGAGGATGAGAAATAATTTTTTAGCGCGATATGGCGAAGAAAGACTATTACGAGGTGCTCGGTGTCGGAAGAGGTGCCTCTGCTGACGAGATAAAGAAGGCATTCAGGCAGCTGGCGAAGAAGTATCATCCTGACCTCAACCCCGGAAATAAGGAAGCGGAGGATAGGTTCAAAGAGATTAACGAGGCCTTTCAGGTGCTGAGCGATCCGCAGAAGAGGGCCCAGTACGACCAGTTCGGTCACTCCGCCTTCAGGCCCGAAGACTTTGCTGACTTCAGGAGGTACAGCAGCTTCGAGGAGATCTTGAAGAACTTCGGGTTCGGTGATATATTCGATGTATTCTCGCCCTTCGGCCAGCGCACCACCGGAAGGGAATGGCCAAGGGAGGGTGCGGACCTCCGCTACGACGTGGATATCACACTCGAGGAGGCCTTTCACGGGATTGCCAGGAAGATCGAGATCCCCCACCTGGAGGAGTGCCCGGCCTGCAAGGGCACAGGCGCTCAGTCAGGACACCTCAAGACGTGTCCTGCGTGCGGCGGTTCTGGCGAGGTGAGATCGGTCAGGAAGAGCGCTTTCGGCCAGATGGTATCCATCAGGACCTGCTCCACCTGTGGTGGGAGGGGAAGAATCATCGAGAAACCATGCCCCGGGTGCAGGGGCAGCGGGCGGGTGGAGAGGCTGCGCAAGATCGAGATAAGGATCCCGCCTGGAGTGAACGACGGCCAGTATCTGCGAATTGCCGGGGAAGGAGAGCCCGGTCTCTATGGTGGTCCGCCCGGTGATCTCTATGTGGTCGTGCATGTCAAACCCCACGCGATATTCGAGCGGAAGGGTGCCGACCTCCATTGCAGTATGACCGTGGACCTCGCCTCCGCCATCCTGGGAACGGAGATCGAGGTCCCCACGCTGACAGGGAAAGCGACGCTGAAGATACCACCCGGCACGCAGAGCCACACGGTATTCAGGCTGAAGGGGCAGGGACTGCCCCACCTGAACCAGAGAGGGAGGGGAGATCTTCTCGTCCTCGTGATGGTTCACATCCCCGAGAAGGTGACGAAGAAACAGAGGGAGGCGGTGAAAGAGCTCTTCTCGACAGGAAAAGTCGAGACGACTCCCGGTTTCTTCGACCGGCTCAGGGAATACCTCTAGAGCGAGAGATATCTGAACGGGAGTGCGCTCGATGAATTTGACGAAACGTATGGATATTAAAGTGGAAGCTAAAGTGGAAGCATTCTCAGCCCGAAATTGTTCTCCATATCGTCTGTTATCCGATTTTTCATTCATCCCTGTGAGGAGAGGGCGGGGTGCCGAAGCCAACATTTTGGGATTTGTATCTGTTTGCCATGGCGTCCCTGATAACTTACTCCATTCTGCAGATTTCCTTCAGATTTCGGGCAAATGTTTTGGCTGCTTCGAGATCCTTTTCGTCAGGCCTCCCTTTGTTTATTCCCCCGATGATCCTGAATGGCCCCCAGCTGTCCCATCCTTTGCAGGCGAACTCACCGAGGATGATGAATCCTTTCCTCGTCAGTAACTCCCTTAAATGGGCGTTCAGCTCCATTTCACCCTTTCCACTTGTGGAGAAGATAAACGCCTTCTTTCCGTCCATCTGGGGCAGCTGTTCGATGTATTCCAGCAGAGATCTGTGATGCTTCCCGAAGAAGATGCCAGAACCGAATCCAATCAGATCGTGTGCGGCAAGGTCGGACGATGCAGCCGCATCGACGGAGAGGAGATCGGCTCCGATCTCATCTGCTCTCGCCTCTGCAAATGTCCCTTCATTGCTGTGCGGGATTGAAACGCTGAACATCAAAAAATTCCCTCCGATATCACCTTGAGGTATCAACTGTTGCGAGGGGAAAAATGGATTGAACCTTGTTCTGGCAATACCCGGTTTTTTATTATTGCTGCCTGTGAAATACCACCATAATAAAAAGAAGTCCGATGATGGCGATCGCTGGAGTGGCGATGATGGGGAACTCAGGAACCAGCATTTCACCCGGCGTTTCATCCCCGCTCCCCTCATTAACCCCATTTTCTGTTGTGGGGGGGCTGTTGTCTTCTCCGATCTGTGTCCTCACTTCTTCAATAGGGGTGGAACAGATCTCTCCAGTTGTACCAGCAGGGCATTGAGAAGCACCCGGGAGGGTTCCAGAAGGGCCCGCTGCCGATGCTGCCCCGGCCCCTCCAGCGCCTGGAGCTGCCGGTGCACCATTCATGCCTATGAACCCATAGGAGAGTGGCGCATCAGAATACGGGTTTTCTTGAATGTCTTGATTTTCACCAATTTTTGTTCCGGTCTCCTCCTCCGCCTGATCGGCATGATATTCAATCTGATCGTACGCCGTATTCGAGGTGGTTTCTTCGATGTCAGCGCATGGGTCGATCGTGGATTCACCGAATATATGATCTCCTGTCGCAATCCAGCTGATGAAAAATCCTAAAATAACAAATAATAATAAAATTACGATCTTCACTGGTTTCATAATTACTTCTCCTTTTTATATATGACAACTAATTAATTATATCAAATGATTAATTATGAGTAATATTATTTATAGATTTTTATGAAAACTTCGGGTGCAATGTTCCGAAATCATTTGACATTAGGTTAATACCATATTGTGAGCAAGCTGTCCAATCGGGACATCAGGAGCGTAATAAATCAATGGAAATCAAGAAAACCGGTTCGGGAGATCCCCGGGTAGCATCAGGTACCGAGACAGAAGGTATACAGACCAGCTTGATCTAAAAAGAACATTTTCATTCTTTTCTACGAAAGTGCCTCATTTCATGGAAATGTGGTTATGGCATTTCTGAAAATCTGACCGATGAACCTGTTCATCCAATCTGGTAACGATTTACCTCCCCTCGGACGGATTCTTTGATAAGCTTGGACAGGGTTCAATCAGAAGATCAGTAAATGAAAACGAATTCGGTATAATAGGATAATTCAGGGAGCCATTTTTTGGTCATTTTAAAAAAAAGGGATCATGCGAGGGGAGGGATTCGAACCCGCGAACTCCTATGAGAGATGATCTTGAGTCATCCGCCGTTGACCTCTTGGCTACCCTCGCTCATAATAATTACTATCATTCCATCTTTTCTCATATTAGAGTATTCTTCGTGAATATCCCTCGTAACCGCTGTATATGAACCGAAGGCAGTTATTCGTTGCAAAAGGCAATGTACACCTTAAGCTGTAAATTGAGTTCCCGTATCCTGACAGGATCTCTC
>JARYLJ010000063.1 GCA_029907705.1 Methanomicrobiales archaeon | reverse complement strand
CGAGTGCGGTCGTGTCGGCGCACCAGTCGATCGTGGCGGAGCATGGTGTTCCCTATATCATCACCGGTGCATCGAGCCCGATTGTGACGAGAAGAACGGACATGAACACGAGCACGATGTTCCATTACTGCCCCACGACCGAGGACTATGGCGAGAAGACGATATTGTTCGTCGACGATGTCATACGGAAAGCGGTTAACAGCAGGTTCGACTTCAATTCCGACCGTCCGATACGTCTGGCAATGATCGTTCAGGACAGCCCGTACGGGAAAGGGGTACAGAGCGCCGTGGAGGATACAATAAGAAGAGAAGGACTAAAAATCGAGATCGTGGCAAACGAGACCTTCAAGATGGGGGAGACAGATTTCAGGACCGTTCTGACATCCGTCAAGGCTGCTAAACCAGATGTCGTGTATCCCGCGACTTTCCTGAACGAGCAAATCCCGCTGGTCACACAGGCGAGGCGGGACGTGGGACTGGACACGATCTTCCTCGCCGTGGAATGCAACGATGACCCTGACTATTACAGGGGAGTGGGTAAATTTGGAGAATATTCCATCATCGAATCGAGGTTCGGTCCGTATGCGATACCGAAGGGTCCGCTGACCTCTGCGATCGAGAGGTTCCACGAGGACTATCAGAAGAGATGGGGGAGCCCACCGAGTATGATGGGCGTATCCACGTATGAGGGCGTCTATATCGCCGCCCGGGCGATAGAGGAGGCAGGAACACTGAACAGGGCTAAGATCGTGGATGCACTCGCCACACTCGAGATGCCTGAGATCGTCGAGGCGATGGACGGGGGCGTGATAAAATTCTCGAAGGATTACAGGGAGGCGAAGTTCAATCTGTACATGGAGCAGCTCGTCTGGAATGAGTCGGTCGGGGAGCTGAGACCCGTGATTGTGTGGCCCGATTACCTGAAGAGCGCAGAGTTCGTATTACCGGAATGGTATACCCCGGGAGGATGATTGGGCATTCAGTATGATTTTATATAGCCAACTGCACAATTTTTAAGGCCTCCCCCGTGACCTCTGGGGAAGGGGACCGGGAATATTTATTCACCATTCCCCCCAATTGATCCAGAACATGAGAATACAGGGCATCCGCGGGGATCTGCTTCAGGGCCTCCTTTCAGCCGCATCGGAATCACACCCTCTGGAGTTCGCCGCAATTCTGAGAGAGGCGGGTGGTCTGATCGACGAGATCGATCTGGTCGCAGGCACGATCAGTGGCAGGGAGAGTGCCCTCATGGACATCAATATGCTTCCCCTGGATACCCACCGCATCGGCAGTGTGCACAGCCATCCTAACGGATCCCTCGAACCCTCAGAAGCAGACCTCCTATTCTTCTCTTTCACCGGCAGATACCATCTCATTCTGGGCTATCCCTACGATCTTCATAGCTGGAGATGCTATACAGTAGATGGGCGCCCATACGAGCTCGAGGTGGTGTGGTGAAGAGAGTGGTTGCCACAGGGACATTCGATATCCTTCACCCCGGTCACCTGTATTACCTTGAGCAATCCCGTGCACTGGGAGACGAGCTGCATGTGATAGTGGCGAGGGATGTCAATGTCCGGCATAAGCCAAAACCGATACTGCCAGAGGGGCAGAGGCTGAAGATGGTGGGTGCTCTAAAACCCGTGGATCATGCATATCTCGGGGATCTGACCGATATGTTCAGACCGATAGAGGAGATAAGGCCGCATATCATCACACTTGGGTACAACCAGCATTTCAGGGAGGAGGAACTTGAGAGGTTGCTGGAAGAACGGGGTATGACGGTGAGGCTTGTCAGGATTGGAAGATACGATAATCACGAATACAGCAGCTCCTCTGTTATCGTGGAGAGAATTCTGAAAATCAGGGGATCTGGACCCTGATGCATTATTGAGCGATCGCTCTTTTATATTCCGGTGCAATACCCTCATTAGGTGAAGTTAGATGCGTATTGAACTGGAGGAAGAGATGAAGAAACTGGTCGATACGGCGATGGGGAGGAATGCAGATGCAGTCCCCATTGCAAGCGGGGATATTGTCGTCTCCCAGTGGGTGAGGTTCAAATGCAGATACGGATGCAAGGGGTATGCAAAGCACCTGGGCTGCCCCCCATACACACCCTCCGTCGAGGAGACGAGGCAGATGATCAGCGAATATGAGACCGGGCTCCTGCTCCGTTTCGAGGGCATACCAGGTCATCCAGACCTCAAACCCGATGAGATACCAATGGATTTTCACCCTTTCTTCAGGGATCTCATCCTCTGGGTGAACGGGACGGTCCACTACCTGGAGAAGATGGCGTTCTATGACGGTTTTTACAAGGCCTTTGGCATGGGGGCGTATCCGTGTATCTACTGCGAGCATCAGCACTGCGTGGCCGAGGAGGAGACGGGTATCGTCGACGAGAGTGTCAGGCGCAAGTGCAGACACCTCGATCTCGTGCGCCCATCGATGGAGGGGGCTGGAATCGATGTCTTCGCCACGGCGAGAAACGCGGGATGGATCTTGAATACGATACCCTGCAGGAATATGGAATACGGGAAGATCGTCCATGGAAACATCGTATCCATCGGCCTTGTCCTGCTCGAGTGAGGTTCAGGACCTTTCCCGACTACTCCGGCTGCTCTCTCTCAGCGTCTGCCAGACCCTGTTCCCCTCGATCAGATACCAGTACTGTTGGAGCTTTCTCTCCCTCTCTTCATAATCGGAACAGTGCTGTGCAACCAGTTTCCAGAATCCCCCTGAATGCCCCCTTTCTGCCAGATGTGCGACTTCGTGAATGACGACGTATTCGCACAATGGAGTGGGCAATGCGATCATGATGAGATTGAAGTTCAGGTTCCTGTTGCTCGAGCAGCTCCCCCACCTGCTCCTCTGTTTTCTGATCGCGATCCTGTTGTAGCGAACATCCATGCGCCTTCCATAATGATCGGTCAGCCTCTCCAGATCCCTGCGGAGCTCTCTCTTCAGGAGATCACTGAGTGCGGCCGGGGTGGAGTAACAGACTTCGTCCTCTCCATCGATCGGAAGTCGGCAAACATCGCTCTGTTTGAGCAGATGCCATCTACCGCGTAAAAGGAGTTTATCGTCGCATTTTCCTTTTTCAGAGGCAGATTCTGCAAGTTCAGCCATCCTCCTTCCCAGCCAGCGCCTCCTTCTCCTGAGGACGAGGCGGATGTCTGTTTCCTCAGGGGCATTTATACAGAGCGTGCCATCCGCCCTGAAGAGGAGCCTCGCACCCTTCCTCTTTTCACGCCTCACTTCCACCCTGATTCGATTGTCCCACCACAGGATCTCATCGGGCGCTCTGCTGGATTCCCTGGATCCGGTACCATTCCGCCGCATGGACACATCCACTACGTCCGCACTTTCAGATATCGCGTTTAACCTGACGATTTGGACTGATTCCCTAAAAATTTAGGTGATTACTCAGTATAAGCCACGCGACTATATCCAACTAATACTTGGACG
>JARYLJ010000025.1 GCA_029907705.1 Methanomicrobiales archaeon | reverse complement strand
CAATAGGGACAGGTCGTCTGTACATACTTCATGTCCATGTGATAACCTCGGACATGTACAGGTCAGAGTTTTTGTTATTTAACGGTGATGATTTCTCCCGAAAAATTGATTAATATTGGTGGGTAACATGATCCGCGCTGGTGAAGGGCATGTTCAGGGTATCCGTCTGCATCGCCTGACAGAATACTGCAGCCACAGGTGATGAGCAGGTGAAGAGAGGTTCGGGAGGTTGAGCGGTTGAAGAAGAGAGTGATGGTACCGGAGCTCCTCGGAGATCTGGTGAAGAGCGGCCTGAACGCGATGGAGGGGGTGCAATTTTCTGACCCCGGCAGATGCCCCCGGTGCGGAGGCCAGGTGAGAGGATACGACATTCGGGAACGCATATTCGTCTCACTCGTAGAGAACAAAACAAGGCGCGACATCAGGGTGAAGGTGAAGAGGTTCGAGTGCAGGGAGTGCGGGAAGGTCTCCGAGGCAAAGGCGCCTTTCTATCCTTTTGCCCATTACGGGGCACCCGTCGTCGACTTTGCCATCGGGCTCTCCCGCATTATGCCGTATAGAAGGGCGGCAAAGGTCCTGCGTGCATGCCATATCGATTTGAACTGGGGTACCATCCGGCTCTACAGCAGATCGAAGATCACCTCCGTTCCTTCCTTGGAAATATTCGGAATTCCGGTACCTGTCTCGCTCCTGAATCTATCCATCCTCGGAACGCAGCTCGGTCAGTTCGGTACCATCGTAGGGGCAGAAGCGTTCGCCGCCTGCTGTCCTCCACCCGCAGACCGGACACCCCTTTATCCGGGGGCGTGATCTGAAGATGGGGACGAACGGGATGAAGAGCAGGAGGAAGAAGAACGGAAGACCAAATAACAGAGATACAAGCGTTACTGCGAGAGATGCACCGAGGAGGATCAGGGTGAGTCTCCAGCCCTTCGTAAGGCCACCTCCCTCACTGCATATGCAGGAAGAATCTCTGCGAATCTGCCGATATCATCCGCGAGGTCTTTTCCACCGAGTTCCCTTGCGAGGATCCCGCTGCCTGCACCGGCGGTAACGATGCCTCCTGCGCCGGTCTCTGCCTTCACCTGCTCAATCGCACTCCTGATGCACGCCAGCTGGCATTTCCAGATCTGTGACGCCATTTCCTGCACCCCTTCGTGACCGATCTCCTCCGGATCTGCGCATACCATCCGTGAGAGGCGCCTGATGGAGGCCTGGTACGACTTCTCCCTTCCATCGGGGGCAGGGCAGTGATACTCTTTATCGCTGATGTGGCCGAGGATTCTGTGAACATCCGCTGCGATCGCGAAGAGCTCGGAGCTCAAGGAGGTGCGTATGCCCGCGATAAGTAGCGAAGAGGCCATCGCAGCCACGGGTGTGCGCAGAAGGCCCGTGTACACGAGGTAACCCCGCTGGAGGCGCTTAAGATCTGTCAGGCCAAGCAGACTGTGGAGATCGAGGATGGGTACGATATCCGTCGTCGTGCTCCCCATATCCACCAGGATCTTCCCCTGGTGGCTTTCTATGAGAAGTTCTGCAGAGGCGAGCCAGTTCGCGGCCGCGAGCTGCGGCACCGCCCTGGAATGAAATCGTGCGTCCGTTCCATAGAACAGGGCATCGGGGATCGCCCGCTGGACTTCTGAAACGATTCTCTTTATCCCGTCCATTTTATCCTGGAAGCAATCGGCGAGTTCTCCCGTGATGACCACTGCCGCTTTCTCGTTTCGATAGGGAGCGAGCCTCGAACAGAGGTCCACCCCCTCCCATAGGGGGCAATACTCGCTCCTTGCCTCTCTGCCATCTGCGACCTTCAGATTCGCGCCACCAACATCGACCCCGATCATGTTACTATCCTTCCGTCCTTCGTGAATTTCACATGCCCGGAGAGGTGAACAGCATCAGGCAACCGGCCATAAGAGGCGTCGATAAGGATCTTCCCCAGCTCCTCCTCCATCACCTGCACGATACCGACCACGCTGGTCGTGATCCTGGGGTTCACGTCGACCACGTATACCCGGTCTGCCACCACCACATCGATGCCCGCATAGCCCTGACAGCCCAGAATCGTCGCGGCCTTCCGCGCCTCCGAGACGATCTCGTCGTATCTGTCTGGATATACCGGGGTCTCGCCACCCATATATTCGAATCTGCCTTCGTTTATCCTGATCTCCTGCCTGTTCACCGCGATCACGAGGGGCGGTTCGCCGGTATGGTAGAGGCATGCCTCCCCCACGACTCGACCCCCCACCAGGCTCACACTCAGATGTTCCCCCTCAATATACGCCTCTCCGAACTCTCCTTCGCCTTCATCGCCCTCGGAGATCCTCACCCCTTGCGCTCCGCAACCCATGATGGGTTTTATCACTCGGGGACCTCTCTTCAACCTTGGAGGGACCATAATCCCATACGAAGAGAGGATCTGGCCGGTCTTCACCTTGTTCGCACAGAAGGCAACGTTCAGGCTTCCGCACCCCAGATTTCTGGTCCTCTCCTCGAGTATCCTTGTAAAGCTGGCAAGGAGATGGTCCGGGGCGATCACCAGACCCGCCTCACACTCCGGTGCGAGCCTCGCAATCTCAACCCCGAAGTCCACGCCTTCGGGCAGTATCACCTCGTGTCCAGACCGTTCGAAGCTTCCCTCGAGCGAAGCGAGCATTGCCCTGCCCTCATCTGCAAGATCGGTCCCCTGAAAGGTGGTATACTCCGCGAGCAGGACTCTCATCGCAGATACATCGACAGGCCATCTATTTATCCTGACGATCGATATCATTTTTTCATCTCACCGCACATCCTCCTCTGTGAAGAAGCCCCGAATCCTGCTCACCAATGACGACGGGATCTCCTCTCCAGGGTTGTGGGAGGCATACAGGGCGCTGCAGGAGATCGCTGATGTGATGGTCGTCGCGCCAGCCGCACAGCAGAGCGCGGTGGGCAGATCCATATCCATCTTCGAACCGATCCGCGCGGATGAAGTGACCATAGACGGAGTAAAAGCCATTTCTGTGAGCGGAAAACCCACGGATGCGGTGATCATCGGTCTTTATGCGCTCGAACTCGAACCAATGCTGGTCGTGAGCGGTATCAATATCGGAGAGAATCTCTCGACGGAGTCCATCATGACCTCCGGAACAGTGGGAGCAGCACTCGAAGCGGCGAACCAGGGAACCCCTGCGATTGCATTTTCACTCCAGGTGGAGGATCAGAGCGACAAGTTCCAGGATCCCAGATTCTACCAGCGATCCTTCGAGAGAGCGGGTTTGATCGTCCGTGAAGTCTGCAGCAGGGTCATCGCACATGGTTTCCCCCGAGGGGTCGATGTGATCAATGTGAACATTCCCTCTGTGATTACGGGCGGATACGAGATCACCCGACTGGCACCGAAACTCTTCAGGACCGGGGTGGAGAAGAGGCTCGACCCGCGAGGGAGGCCCTATTACTGGATCAATGGACCCCTCTGCACGGATGCAGAGGAGGGCACCGATGTGCATGCGGTTGTGAAAGGAAATATCTCGGTCACCCCCATCACCCTGAACTGCACCGCGATGGACGCGATGGCATTGATGAGCCGGATCTTTCCACCGGATCGGGTTTGATGTAACGGATCTCTCCATTCTGTTCGGCCGAAAAGTCGAAAAGAGGCTTTCTGAAAGGGGCATTACTCCATGGGGAATTCAGAAGTTCAGGGTGTCGCGCGGGTAAATGATATGTTCGAGAATGCGAGGATCCCCTGGATACGTCAATATGACGATACAACAGCCCGTAATCGAGGATTTCAACGATATATTAGTTGCATCCCTGGACCCGCGTGAATGAATATTAAAAAAATACCATACCCCGATTCACCATTCACGGAATTCATGACCCACTGAATGCTTCATTTCACGGGAATGGACCGGTAACATATCCCTCCCATCGAAGATAGCCCAGGTCTCCGCATCACTGATGCAGTGCTTTGGAGAATGGCGCCCGCTCCAGAGGCTCGCCATACTCCCCCACCATCGCTCCTGCGATTCACGTTCCGGTGATATGCAAATACTCTCGCTGAATCACCTGGCGACTCTTGAAGGGCAATCCTTCAACGTAAAAAATCTTCATGTTATGAGGCCGATATGATCACTGTGGAGAACGAAAGCATTGTGAAGAAGAAACGTGAAGCTGCCTTTCATGCTGCCGATATGGTGGAGGATGGCATGGTCATCGGACTTGGGACCGGTTCGACCGTATCCTGCGTCATCCACAGGCTGAGGGAATTCGTCGAACATGGGCTCCATTTCACTGCAGTCCCGACTTCATTTCAGACCGAGATACTCGCGAGAAGGAACGGGATCAGGCTGGTTACCCTCGACGAGGTGGAAGAACTGGATCTCGCCATAGATGGAGCTGATCAGGTCGACAGGAATGGATGCATGCTGAAGGGAAGGGGCGGGGCACATACGAGAGAGAAATGTGTGGCATCGGTTGCAAAGAGGCTCGTCATCGTGGTGACGGAGGAGAAGCTTCGGGAATCCCTGAACGGCTCCGTACCTGTGGAGGTGATACCCTTCGCATACGGATCAGTCCGAAATGTCGTTCAAATGATGGGCGGGAATGCGGTGCTGAGGGAATCGGGCGGCAAAGACGGACCCGTGATCTCGGACAACGGCAACTTCATTCTGGACTGTGATTTAGGCGTCATCGATGACCCATATCGTCTGGAGGTATCGCTCGACACCATACCGGGTGTCGCAGGGAACGGGATATTCAGCCGGTATTCCAAAAAAACGACTCTGGTGGTGGGAAAAGAGAAGAAGATCGAAGTCATCTCATTTTAGGACGATCTCCTTCAATCGGGCGAGAAGGACCCGCTGGTGCTCTGCATCCCTCACCTTCTCCTGTTCGATCATCCCGATCACCTCCGCCATCGTCCTTACGAGCCGGAACATCTTCACCGGTCTTCCTTTTCCTTCCGCCCTGCCCTCCCTGCTCTCGACCCACCCGGTCTGAATCAGCCACTTCAGCGCGACGCTTACCTCGGGCTGTCTCAGATCAGTCCCTCTCTCGATCATTCTGGAGGGCCCTTCGATGACGTCCACGAGATAGACCAGCACCTTTGCGACATTCCTCTTGATGCCCAAACCGACGAGAATTCTGACTATCTCGTCATTACGGTTCGGCGTGAACATGAAGCTGTCGATCGTCATCTCAATTTCCGGCCAATTTTTGGTTCTTGTAAAAAGGGGGGATCATCGTTTCGGAATAACTTTTTTTACAGTATAGGCGGTTCTCAGGGATGATTGAGCCCGAAAAACAGAAATGGATACCCCGATCATCGCTGTACTGTGCATCATACTCAACAGCACTCTTCCCTGTGTGACATTCTCGCCCACCGACACAGAATGCTCGACCATCGATCTCGTGAGTGCCCATCCGGCATCCCGCGGACTTCGAAGCCCTATCCGAAGGATCGGTTCATCGGGACAGGACGCGATCTCTATGTTCTGTTAAGATTGAATTAAAATGACCAGGAACCTCCTCAGATCAGCCCAAGGTTCGTCAGGTCCGATATGATCTTATGCACCGCCTGTTTCGCATCCTCCGGTTTCTTTCCGCCGGTGATGATAAGTTTCCCTGATCCGAAGAGCAGTACCACCACCTTCGGTTCTTCGAGCCTGTATACGAGTCCCGGGAACTGTTCGGGCTCGTATTCGATCCTCTCCAGATTGAATCCCACCGCGATCTTGTTCAGGTTGATGGGCGTATGAAGATCGGCAGAGGTGACGATGTTCTGTATCTTGTAGGTGAGCTTCTCCGGTATCTTGATCCCGAGTGAACGCAACTGATCTCCGAGTATTTCGAGCCCTTTTCCGAGGCTTTCTATGCTCTTTGCACCCGTCAGCACGAGCTTGCCCGAACCAAAGACGAGAGCGGCAATCTTCGGTTCGTGCATCCTGAGCACGACACCCGGGAACCTCTTCTTATTGTATTCCGCATCGGGTATCTTTGATGCGAGGTCAGCGAGGTCGAGGAAATCGCTGACTTTTGCGGAGGCGACGATATTTTCAATCTTCAGCGACTCTTCCGGTTTTGCACTCATGTTTATAAATGCCACAGAACACTATATAAATAGTTGGATGATTCCACACAGGCAAGACCGATCATTCACCCGCAGATGGATCGGGGATTTCCATTTTTATCCGGTTTCCCTCCTGGATTGAAACTATCGCTTTCGGCGAGAAATATCCTTTATGCAGGGTCCCATTTGAATGACGATATTCATGGTCATTTCACCCACAATCGGGTCGACCAGGGACTCCTTCGCACGATGGCCATTCATGAGATCTAGGAAGGGGGGTCACGTTGTAGTAATATTAATACATTAAACTTACTAACCTTGAGTTAGTTCCCTGGGATCCCCGCCCAGACACCTTCGGCAACGCATTTACCGTGTCAAGAAATATCCGCAGGCTACACTGCACCTTCATCCATTGCCGGCCACGAGATCGACCGGATCACAGAAGTGGTCGCCATGAGCATCAGGACGTATCACACGATTCACAACATGTTCAGGCGTCTGTTGGAGTATACACAGGATATCATCGTCATCGGGCTGTGTTTTCTCCTGTTCGCCCTGATGCTGAAGGCGATCGTCGGTATGTTCAGCGGGCTCATGGAACCCCTCAACTTTCAGTTCATTGCATCCGAGCTCATCTACATACTGGTGCTGGTGGAGCTGTACAGGCTTCTGATCATCTATCTGCAGGAACACCGGATCGCGGTGGACATCATGATCGACGTGGGGATCGTCTCGTTTCTGAGAGAGATTATACTGCAGGGGATACTCGAGGTGGAGCCCCTCACGATCGTCGCAATTGCCCTCCTGATCACCTCCTTCATGGTTCTTTTGAGATTCGGTGTGATTCGAAATGAAGAGGGGGTACCCGAATACCATGAGGGGATACTGAGGGAATTGAGGAGAAAGATCAGTGGGGATGTTGATTGAGCAGCAATCCAGCACAACCAGTCAGAGAGATTTGATGAACGGCCGATCTTTTTTATGAAAGGATCTCAGTCTGCGCGATTTATGATTCCTGAATCAGCTTCATGCAAATGTGGCAGATGGAGTGACCTGTAAATGAAATTCTCCTCGGGGATGCCGGGGCGGAGTCACGATCCGGCGAGATGAATAATCTGCCGTAATTCAGGCATGCGGACAAAAAGGCTGGATAACTTCTTCATCACGCACCCATCCACCAGCATGTGCAATCGGAGGCATGATTCGAACTTAGTCGTATTCCCGCCACGTATGCCCGCACTTCGTGCACCGGTAGAATCTCACCTCTGACTCATCCGCAGCTCGAAGCTGGCGCAGCCACCAGAATGCCGTATTATGCCCGCATTTGGGGCATTTTGTACTGCAGGTGGGGAGTGTGGAGACACCACCCTCCTCGATGATTCTGATCTCCCGCTCGGACATCGAACTCGTGATCTTCAGGCGCTCGTCACCCCTGGATGCCTGAATGAAGCCGCATTTCCTGCACTTCAACTGACCTGCGGATGAGATCATCATGCTCCCGCACTTCGGGCAGAACATCGATATGATTATGGCACGGAGACAATGATTAATGCTCCCACTCCAGAAGTGGCGCACAGAATATCCAAAACTCTATTTTCTCGCCTGTTTCATATTCATGAGATGCTGGAAGCGCTGATTTTTTTTTCATGTGCATCATTCATACTTTTTCTTTTTCCTATTCCGGGCAGGAGATGGCTCGCTGCCGCCGGCTGGATTCTGATCGTCGCTGCGCTCTATGCGGAGATCCCGTACTTTCTCTCCCTCAACAACTTTATGTATCCCATCTTCGCTGTTCTCTCGGTTCCTTTCCTCTATGTCACCCTGAAGAGGCTGCATGGAGGTGACCCCGCGGTTATGCGCCTTTCGAAGGCTGCAGCGGTCGCATTTCTCATCTATGCACCATTCAATTACATCCCTCCGCTGGGGCAGTGGCTGATCGAACAGGTGGTGAACCAGACCTCCCTGCTCCTCTCATTGCTGAATTACTCTGCAAAGCTGGAGGAGTGGAATATCTTCATCAGAAACAATTTCCGTGTGGAGATCATACTCGCCTGCACCGGAATTCAGAGCATCGCGATCATGCTCGGTGTCATTTCGGGGGTCACCACAGGTCTCCACCAGAAGATAGAGGCATTCCTCCTCGCAGGACCTGTGATATATATACTCAATATCATAAGGAACACCTTTGTCATAATCGCCTATACAGAGCAGTGGTTTCCTTTTCTTCCGGAGATTGCAAGCAACGGTGAATACGGGTACGAGAGCTTCTTCTGGGCCCATAACGTGATATCGGAGATTCTCGCACTCGTGGTCCTCGTCGCGATCGCGTACCGGCTCTTTGTCATTATCCCTGAACTGGGTGACTGGGCCGGTGATCTCTACAGTATATACGAAGAGGATCTCAGGGGACTCCTGAAGGATCGAGGAGCGAACAGTGTTTGATTACCCCCGTTATACACACCTGACGGCCACTCTTATGTATCGTGGCGCAACGATGGAATCGGGATTCGGGACACGATACTTTTTTAAACGGCCAGAAAGTTCTCTGTTCACCGTGCCATGATGAATGAGCGCCCTGCTGGTCACCACTCTTCACCCTCCCACCATGAGAAGAGTTCCATCGGCCTGCATGATGTCGAGATGCTCACCATCCACAGTCACAGGCCTTTCGTTCCAATTCTGATAAGCCACCATTCCTGAAGGTTCATCGAGGTTCTTCTGTCCCATATCTTTTCAGGATCGCGTATTCATCATCACGGCTAGGGTGACAAAGTATACGCGAATGATCGAGGCCTCACGATATCGCTCCTGTCACCGCCGGATCGAACGTTTTAATCGCATGCATTCGGTTCCCGAATGGCAAACATGCTGCAATTATGTCGTATTCTCAATGGATGCAGAGGGTCGCCCGAAGTTCAATCCGGGGCGGATCGGGAATCGCAGTCAGGATCGTGACCCAAAAAATAAGGGACTGGACTTTGCGAAGAGAGAGACATTTTCTCTCTTCAAAGGTCCTATGCGGGGCCCTTCAGCCTTTTATATAGGTAGACGATCCGCTGCAGCGCCGAGATATTCGTGCAGAGGGCGATCACGATCACCGAGATCCATAGATATCCCGAGAGACCTCCTGCGATGAGAAAGAGGATGGTCTCCGGTCTGCCAAAGAAACCCACTCCTTCGAGGGGATCCTCGATCTTTCCGGCCACGCGCTCGCTGTAGCCGATCTCCGCATACACGACGGGTTTGATGAAGGTATTCATCATCGATCCGAATATCGCCAGCGTGATCACGACCCAGTCCCATCCATGGAACGAACTGTAGATATGACTGACAATGGCAATACTGGAGAACCCTATGCCCAGGAGCACGAGTGAGTCCACGTACTTATCCACGATCCAGTCTATCACCGCCCCGAAATCGCTCTGGGTGCCTATCCTTCTGGCGACACTCCCATCGATGAGGTCGAGGATGGCGGAGAGGATGAGCATGATGCTCCCCGCGAGAAAGAGGTTCATTGCATAGAGTACTGCACATGCAATACCGGCGATGAGCGAAAGGAGGGAGATCTGATTGGGAGTGAGCCCCGCCCTGATGAAGAGGCCGGCGAGCGGCTCGATATACCGCATGAAGCGGGGGCGCAGGGCGGTAATGTTCATAACTGATCAGCGTCTTGGAGCGGTTTAATTCTTGCTCTCCTGGGATGCACAGGGGGGCTTCGACCCCGTCGAACAGACATCATCATGGTCCTCCGACGGGTAAATTCCCATCGGGATCCACATAACAACACCTGGCATTTTATTCCCTGCGCACCTCCGGCGCCAGAGCAGGATCGCAACCATTGGACAGGGCAGGTATACCCGTCTCCTGAATCACCATGACAGCGAAGGGGTCCGTTCGGCCCACACAGGCCCCTCATATGAACATGCAGCCCCCATTCAGATAAATGCCTCTTCAGACCTGTACCCGAAGATCTCGCACCTGGGTTATACGAACTCTTATTTTTCATATCGACAATATATCAGACAGGAGATTCGAGTGAAGAAGAGCGAAAGGCCTCATGTCCTCATGATGTCGGAGATCACCGCGGATGGCAAGCTCACCCTGAAGAGGGGGGCTTCCAGCAAGATACTGATGAAATACATGGCACCCGAGACAGAGATACTGCTCCATCGAACGAGGGCAGAGTGCGATGCGATCATGGTCGGGTCGAATACGATAAAAATCGACAACTCCTATCTGACCGTGAGAAAGGTGAAGGGGAGGAATCCTCTGCGTGTCATCCCGAGCAGCAGGGGCGATATCCCGCTGGATGCGAATGTCCTGAAACCGGATGCGCCCACCCTCATCGCCGTGTCCAAACGGGCATCTCGGGAGAGGCGGGAGGCGTTGAGCAGGAGTGGTGCGATCGTCCTGGAGATGGGGGAGGAGGAGGTGGATCTCCCCTCCTTGATGAAGGCATTGAAGGAGCGCTATGGCGTGGAGAGGATGATGGTGGAGGGTGGTCCGACGCTGAACTGGTTCATGCTGAAACACTGTCTGATCGATGAGATAAGGCTTATTCACCTTCCATTCATCGTCGGGGGCGAGGATACGCCCTCACTCGTGGGAGGGATGCATATCGAACACGAGGACGAGATGATCAGGCTTCAGCTGAAGAAGTTCTATCTCTGCGGGACCAATCTCGTGACTGAGTACGATGTCCTGTACCATTCCGACATATGACTTTTCTCGAGGAATACATCAGGAAGATCGAATGGAGGCAGCAGCACAGGAAGATCCTGCTCGTATCCTCTATTGCCCTCCTGATCCTGTGTAGCCTCGCCGTTCTCTTCTTCTACATCTCCATGCCCATGGAAAGAAGGGTGGCGGTCATAACCATCGAGGGACAGATCTATACAGGGGATTACATGGACGAGACGCTTACAGGGAGTGTTGCAATCGGCAGGAAGATTAGAAGTGCTGCGGACGACCCCTTCGTGGAGGCGATCGTATTGAGGGTGAATAGCCCCGGCGGCACTCCCGCAGCCGCGCAGGAGATCATCGGAGATATAAAATACGCCCGCGAGCGGAAACCGGTCGTCGTCTCCATGGGCGATATCGCCACATCAGGGGCATATTATATCTCGGCATTTGCCAATCGTATATACGCCGATCCCGATACGATTACCGGTGGCATTGGCACCCTGTGGATATTCACGGATGCGAGTGCATGGATGGAGAAGGAGGGGTACAATGTGACCGTCATAAAATCGGGCGACAAGAAGGACATGACATATCCTTACCGTAACCTCACGGACGAGGAGAAGCAGCTCGCCCAGGAGATTGTGAACCGGAGTGCCGATCGCTTTATCTCCGACATCGTCGCAGAAAGGGGCATCGCCCGAGAGGTCGTAGAGGATGGCAGACTGATCCGTGGAGAGGAGGCCATGAACATGGGTCTCGTGGACGAGCTGGGAAACCTGCAGGACGCGACAACTGGTGCGATCACCCTTGCGAGGGAATTCAGACCATGACGAATGGGTCTGCCTTCATGAACTCCCTGCAGACGGTCGTTGCATACTGGCCGGGTTGAAGGACGAACTCCAGCAGCACGTTCGTATCCTCCACTTCTGACGCTATTTTAGTGCACAATGTCACAGGTCGATAGAAACCATCGAATCTCGCCCCGACCATCTCGGAAGCCAGTTTGAACCCCGATTCGGTGATGCCCTTTTCCATCAGGAATTGCCGGACGATCGGCGGTATCACCTCGTTCAGGGGGCTCTCCTTCGCTCCTGGTATATAGAGAGCGGGGTTCGCCCTGCCCCTGCGGCAGTGCATGCGTGCATCCTCGAGCCCTCCTGCGGTCACCTTCTCCACCCGTCCGCTCCCGAAGATCAGAAGATCACCGATTCTCGGCTCATGAAGAGGGAGACCGTCCTGCCACCTCTCGCTCAGCGCGATATTGAAGAGGTAGGACTGGAACGCGCTCACGAACATGGAGAGGAGCTTTGGTGGCAGGCATTGTATTGCGAGCAGAAAATCCCCTGGATGATTATGAAGCGATTGCAGAATGGCCCGCTCGAATGAGAGCGTCCGGGGGAATTCCCTCAGGGCCTGACCGGTATCTTCGGAGCGCAGGAAGGCCTCCCTGGCAGAGACGGCCTCATCCGGTTCCGTTTTGAAGGCGATCCCCACATATGCCATCACCGCACCTCTGGGATCCCCCTGCAAGAGCCTCTCCCCTACGATATGAGTGACCGGCCTGATCACCCCGAATCGCTGGATACCATAGTAATTCGGAAATCCCACCTTCGCGCTGGCTGCCATCTCGTGCACACGTGCTTCGAGATCCTCGGGATCACAGTCCCTGATCCGTATCCTGAACCTGTTCCCCTGTAGCATTCCCAGGGAGAGCCCCCTTCTGGAGCGCCCCACCATTGCGAGCTCAATCTCCCTGAGTGATACGCTGGCGATCGCTTCCGGATCGACACCATAAATCGAGATCATCTGGGTGGTGACCGCCCGCCTGTCCTTCGTACCCGCCCACGAGATCCGCTTCGGAGAGATGTGAAGAGACTTTGCGATCTCCTTTACGACCCTCTGCATCTCCCAGTTCTTCTTCGTCAGTCTGCAGAGGAGGTATGGTCCCTCGTTCTCCGGCGGGACAGACAACTCCTCCACGACAAAATCCTCAGGAGACCTCCTGAGGGCACCGCCAATTCCGGGCGTGAAGGTGGCATAATAGTGCATCCCGAGTGCGATCTCGAGTGGATGAGGGCTGCGCATCATAAGAGAGGAAGACCACCCGTCAGCTGGTCGAGCTCCTGCGAGCGTGCGGGCCCCAGGCCGAGAGCGGTCACAGTTCCGGGTGGCAGCTCGGTCAGACCCGCATCCTGTATGATCGCAGCGGGAATCCCTTTTGACTGTGCAAGACTGCGCAGTTCATGCAGGGAACGCTCATCCTTCACCCTGAGAACGACCTTCTTCTGCCCCTCCATCAGCCATGCCCTGCGCGATGCCACATCGGACCTCTCGTATGAGGCGACCGCGGCATGCGCCGCCTGAGCGCACATCTTCCCGCAGCTCATCTTTATATCCTCTCTCAGCACGAGGCACTGCTTCCATTTAAAGGTACGCGGAGATGACATCGGTATAATGTCTTGCATGACAGAATACAAAATGATGTACGACGTGGCGGTGGTGGGCGCGGGCCCGAGCGGGAGCACCGCGGCCAGGTGCTGCGCTGAAGCCGGTCTCTCGACCATACTGATCGAGGAGCATGCAGCCATTGGTTACCCGATTCAGTGCGCCGGTCTCCTCTCGAGCGCCGCCTTCGAGTCATGCGGTGTCACGCGGCGGTGCATCCAGCATACTCTCACAGGAGCCACCGTTTACCCTTCCGCAGGGGAACCCCTCTGCCTCGATGCAGGAGTGCCGAAGGCCTTTGCTGTCGATCGGGGTATGCTCGACCGGGAGATGACAGCGATGGCGGTGAGTGCGGGTGCGGAGCTGATGCTGAAGCAGTATGCCCGTTCCTTCCACCAGGGGGTGCTGGATACCATTGGTGCTTCGGGTGCCTGCAGAATCGGGGCGAAGATCGTTATCGCCGCGGATGGCGTGAGGAGCCCCATCGCGAGATCCCTCGGTCTCGATTCGCCGATTCAGATCCTCTCCGGTATTCAGGCTGATATCCGCCATGCGAGCAATGAAGGCATCGTGGAGATATATCCGCACGCCTCGCCTGATTTCTTCGGCTGGCTCATCCCGATTGGAGGCGGACGGGCGAGGATTGGGTTGCTCGGAAGGGATCGCGTGCGGGAGAGGTTCGTCGCCTTCCTCCATCGCTTTTATCGCCGTCACAACACCCTTACCGCCATAGTAACCGGCGCCCTGCCTCTCGGGGCGAGAGAGAGGACATATGCAGACAGAGTGATGCTCGTCGGGGATGCCGCCGGCCTTGCGAAACCCACCTCGGGCGGTGGGGTGTACACGGGGGTGCGTTCAGCGATGCACGCCGCGGATGTTGCTGTGCGCTGCTGCGAGCTGGACAGGTTCGATGCGTCTTCCCTGGAGATCTACGAGAAGCGGTGGAAGGATGACTTTGGCAGAGAACTGAAGCTTGGAATGCAACTGCTGGAGGTGAGGCAGAGTTTGAGAGAGGAGGAGATAGACAGGGCAATCAGCGTCCTCAAAGAGCCAGAGTTGGTCAGGGCGATACTGGAGGCAGGGGATATGGATCGCCCATCCAGGCTCATACTGACGCTCATGAGGCATCCTGGAATCTATCAGCTGGCGGGTCTCGCCTTCATGTCAGGCTTGCGCCGTTTCACCGACGTGCTTTCGCCCGGTTTCGGGAGGTTTCCATAGAAATTCTCTACAGAATGACCATATCTCCCGAATCGTGATGCTGGACCGCCATCTATTCGAGTGTCAAGATCCCGGATCCGGTGGTCTGGTCTCCCATCACGTTTATCTGAGAGTCGACCCCGCATCGCATTTCCATCAGGATGCGGAATATGGCATGACAGCCGGGACGAAAAGTTCAACCGTACACTGGAAAAAACGAGATGATATACGCAAGCAGGTCATCTCTGTAGATGAAACCGGAAGAAAAAGGATATTTATGAGCTTTTTCCTATACAAGCAAAAAAAATATCCTTTTATTAAAAAATGGCATTGCAAAATTTTTATTTTAAAGGCAATAATTAAATAATATAAATATTTAAGTTTATGAAACACAAAGTATATATATAAGTTTACTGATTAATTGTTGTATATTTATGGGTTTCCTCAGGCGGCTTTCTGGAAAGAAAGACGAAGCGCTGGATGCAATTGCACGCAGAACGATTAATTTTCTCAAGAATACCGAGCGCAAGGATCGAAAAATCCTGGTGCAGGATGAGAACCGCGATTTCGAGACAGAGACACTCCTGAACAAACTGGAATTTTCAAGGAGAAGCTGCGTGCTGAAGTACATCGGACGCCTCGCGAAGGGTAGGGATGTGACACCCGACCTCATCTCTCATCTTGTTTGAGGCGACCGTGATGATAAAAAATTATTCGGTGATGGCTCCCCTGTCCGCCTGAGCGACCGTCCTTGCGTATCTCCCGAGCACCCCCTTCATTTTCACCTCTCGCCTGACCAGACTTTCTCTCCTGGAGCCCATCTCCTCTGCTGAAAGTTCCAGATCAAGCCTCTTCTTCTCCAGATCGATCAGAATCGCGTCTCTATCCCTCACGAGGGCAATGGGTCCGCCGGCTGCTGCCTCGGGAGAGATATGCCCGATGCAGGGGCCTTTCGTCCCACCCGAAAACCTTCCGTCGGTGACCAGTCCCACCTTCCTGTAGCCCATTCCCACGAGTGCCGAGGTGGGCGAGAGCATCTCTGGCATCCCCGGGCCGCCGATAGGGCCTTCGTACCGGATGACGATCACGTCACCTTCCCGGATCGCACCGGAGAGTATCGCATTCATTGCTGCATCCTCGCCATCGAATACCCGTGCAGGACCTCTGTGCACCCACATCTCCTCCGCCACACCAGCGGACTTGACCACCGCACCTCCCGGGGCAAGTGTACCTCGCAGGATTCTGAGACCACCCGCCCTGTGAATGGGCTTCTCGATGGGTCTGATCACCTCAGGGTCCCTGATCCTGGCACCGGTCGCAATATCGTGCGTGCCGATGAGCGAAACGGTCGGGCAGTCGACGATCTGATCACCGAGGCGTTTGAAAATCGCGGGAATGCCACCTGCACGATGGAGGGTGAGCATGTGATGGGGTCCCGATGGCTGCATATACGATATGTGCGGGATCTTCTCCGAGATCCTGTCGAAGTCGTCGAGCCTCAGCGGGATCTGCCCCTCCTCTGCGATGGCGAGGAGGTGCAGAATCGTGTTCGTCGAACCACCGAGTGCCATGTCGACCATGATCGCATTCCTGAGACTGTCCAGGGTGATGATCTCCTTCGGCGTGATGCCCCTCCTCACAAGTTCCATGATCTGCTCACCGGTACGGCGTGCGATCCGGAGTTTCTCTGCGTCGACCGCAGGAGTGGTGGCGCATCCCGGGAGGGACATCCCCATCGCCTCCGTCATGCAGGCCATCGTATTCGCCGTATACAGACCCTGGCAGCTTCCGCAACCGGGCATCGCACACCTCTCCAGTTCCTCCAGCTCTGCCTCTGTCATCTGTCCGCCTGCGACCCTCCCCACACCCTCGAAGACGTCGATCAGGGAGAGCTCCCTCCCCCCCAGAAAACCGGGGAGCATCGGGCCGCCTGTGAGGACGATGCTCGGGATGTTCATGCGGGCCACGGCCATCAGCATTCCCGGCACGATCTTGTCGCATGTACCGACGCAGACGAGGCCGTCGAACATGTGCGACTCGCACATCAGCTCGATCGAATCGGCGATGCACTCCCTGGAGGGGAGCGAGTAGCGCATCCCTTCATGCCCCATCGCGATTCCGTCACAGATTCCGATCACACCGAATTCGAAGGGGACTCCCCCTCCTGCCGCAATCCCTTCGCGCACACGTTCGGCGAGCATCCTGAGATGCACATGCCCGGGGACAATATTGTTCCAGGCATTCGCCACACCGATGAATGGCAGATCCATCTCCCGGTCGGTGACCCCCACTGATCTGAGCAGTGACCGATTGGGTGCCCTTGGGTACCCCTTCTTTACCTTGTCGCTCCGCATAACATCTCACCCCTGTACAATCTCACCACGCTCCCGATAACGATCACTGCCGGTGGTCTTACACCCGTCAGATCGGCGATCTCCACTATCGTCGAGAGCGCCCCTGTCGTCACTCTCTGCTTTTCAGTCAGCCCGCGTTCGATGATCGCCACAGGAGTTTGTGGATCCTTTCCCCATTTCAGCAATGAATCGACGATCGATGAGAGATTTCCCACGCCCATCAGGATCACGATCGTCCCTTCCATCCCGGCGAGCAGATCCCATCTCACGCTTCCCCCTTCCTTCAACGGGTCCTCGTGACCTGTGACGATCGCGAGGAGCGAGGCGCAGTCCCGATGTGTGACCGGGATGCCAGCACACCCAGGCACAGCGATCGCGCTCGTCACGCCCGGCACCAGTTCCACATCGATCCCTTCGCTCCGAAGTGCCTCCAGCTCTTCCCCGCCCCGGCCGAAGAGAAAGGGATCCCCGCCCTTCAGTCTGACCACGATCCTGCCCTCCTTTGCACGGGTGATCATGATCTTCTCTATCTCCTCCTGTTTCAGTGTGTGCCTGCCTGCATACTTTCCGCAATCGATCAGCTCCGCAGATGCAGGGAGCGTCTTCACGATCTCTCCGGCCAGCTGATCATACAGAATGACTTCTCCACGATCGATCACCTGCCGAGCACGGATGGTGATGAGGTCCGCTCTTCCCGGACCAGCACCCACGAGATAGACTTTGCCCGTCACTTCGTTCCTCCCATATATGCCTTCGCCTCCTCCAGGATCTCGAGAGCCTCCTCTCTGAACTTTCCTCCGCACTCTCTCGCCTCTCGGATGCTCTCTATCCTCCTCTCCATCCTCACCCGTCTCATACCATCGGGAGTGAGCGCCTCTGCGATGAGATATCCTTCATCAGAATAAATGCCGAGCGGGGCATGGCACCCTGCACCCACCTCCTCCATCACCGCCCTCTCCTTCTCTGCATCGATACGGGTGGCAGGGTGGTCCATGAAGGAGAGGAGATCCATAACGTCCTCATCCCTTCTGCATACTATTGCGATGATACCCTGATTCGGGGTGGGGACGAAATCGCGGGTCGGGAGACGCCTTCCTCCAAGCACGTATCCCATTCTCCTGATCCCGGCCTCGGCCACAACGATCGCATCGTACTTCCCCTCTCTCAGCCTTCTCACCCGCGTATCCAGATTCCCCCTGAGTGGCCTTACCTCGATATCGGTGAAATGCCTGATCAACTGGGCCCGCCTCCTGATGCTCGATGTTCCGATACTCCTCACATCATCAATATTGCCTTCGCAGACGAGAAAATCGGCAGGAGAGTCCCTCTCCAGCACGGCAACCGTCTCGATACCCTGAGGTCTCTTCGCCGGGATATCCTTCATGCTGTGTACGGCCGCATCTATTCTTCCCTCGAGGATTGCCTCATCGATTGCTCTGACAAATAATCCGTACCCCCCTATCTCGTGGAGGGGGATGGATGTCTTCTCGTCGCCCTCTGTCCTGATCACCACCCTCTCCACCTCTATCCCCTCGCCGGCAAGCATGCGGCAGACGATTTCAGTCTGTGCCAGTGCGAGTCTGCTACCCCTCGTCCCGATTCTCAGATGCATGCAGTATATGCCGCCCCTATCCGATCGATATCCACATCCGAATGTGCGACAGAGAGGAAGTTCGTCTCGAACTGCGAGGGAGGGAGAAAGACCCCCAAGTCGAGCATCCTCTGCCAGAACTGCGCGAACCTCGCGGTGTCGCATTCCTTTGCTTCTGCATAATTACGGGGAGGCTCGTCCCTGAAGAAGAGCTTGAACATGGAACCGATTCGGACAAAGGAGCACCCTTTCTCCGGTCCGATCTCATCTGCGATGCTCCTCGTCCCTTCGTCGAGCCTCGCGTAGATATCCTTATGCCTTTTTATCCACTTCAGCGTCGCGATTCCCGCTGCCAGACTGAGGGGGTTTCCATTGAAGGTTCCTGCCTGGTACACCGGACCCGCGGGTGCGACCATCTGCATGATCTCCTTCCTGCCGAGCAGTGCCCCGATGGGCAACCCTCCACCGATGATCTTTCCAAGGGTGGTGAGATCAGGCCGGATACCGAAGAGCGCCTGTGCACCCCCTATCCCGATACGATAACCCGTGATCACTTCATCCAGGATCAGAAGGACATCATGCTCCTTCGTTATCCCACGGATCTCCTCCAGATAATTCCGAGAGGGCAGGATCGGGCCAATGTTCCCCATCACCGGTTCGACGATGAATGCAGCGATGTCCTGCTTCTTTTCGAGCAGAGAAGAGAGCGCCTCTGCATCGTTGAAGGGAACCTGGTACGTCAGCGCCGCCACTTCTGGCAGTACTCCTGCCGAATCCGGGACTCCCATCGTCGTCGCACCCGAACCGGCTCTGATCAGTACTGCATCGTGGGCACCGTGGAACCCGCCTTCTGCTTTGACCAGTCCCCTCCTTCCTGTATATCCCCTGGCAAGTCTGATGGCAGCCATCGTCGCCTCCGCACCTGTGGAGACGAACCTCACCATCCCCATGCCCGGGTGATCCGCCACGAGCATCGCGGCGAATTCGATTTCCTTTGGGATGGGGGTTCCATATAACCAGCCGTCATGGAGCTGCTCCTGAATCGCAGTTCTGATCTCCGGATGATTGTGACCCAGTAAGAGAGGGCCATATGCCATGCAGCAGTCGATCAACTCCTTACCCTCCGCGGTATGGAGCTTCGAACCCTTTGCTCTGACCGTATAGAAGGGATATGGCCGGATCGCCCTCACAGGGCTGCTCACGCCACCGGGTAGCAGTTCGAGTGCTTTATGAAAGAGTGCCCTGCTATCCATGCAGCCATCCCGCCGCTTCTTCTGCAAAATAGGTGATCAGCAGATCTGCACCTGCCCGCCTCATACAGAGGAGGCTCTCGAAGACGACCTTCTTCTCGTCGATCCACCCATTTGCCGCAGCTGCCTTGATCATCGCATATTCACCACTCACCTGGAAGACAGCGACGGGGATTCCCAGCTCCTTCACCGATGCGAGAATATCCAGATAGTAACCGGCGGGCTTTACCATCAGAATATCGGCCCCTTCAGCCATGTCCAGCCTCGATTCGAGCAGGGCCTCGCGGCCGTTCGCTGGATTGATCTGATAGGTGCTCCTGTCTCCGAAGGTAAAGCAGGAATCAGCCGCTTCCCTGAAAGGGCTGTAAAGGGCGCTGGCAAACTTCGAGGAATAGGACATGATTGGGGTCATCTCGAAGCCTTCTCGATCGAGGGCATGTCTGATTGATTTGACCGCGCCGTCGAGCATGCAGGAAGGAGCGACGATATCCGCACCCGCCTCCGCATGGCTGACTGCGATCCGGTCCATCACCTCGAGGGAGGGGTCGTTCAGCAGATCGCGGCCAAACCTTGTCTCCCCCACAATGCCGCAATGACCGTGCGGGGTGTACTCGCAGGCGCATACATCGGTGAAGACGACCATTTCAGGCGCCGCATCCTTGATACTCCTCACCGCCTTCTGAATCACGCCTTCGGGGGTGTATGCTGTCCTCGCATCCTCGCATTTTTCCGACGGCACCCCGAACAGAATCGATGCCCTGATGCCCTTCTCCAGCAGCATACCTGCCACATCCCCCACCTCCGCCGGCGAATACCTGTACTGCCCGGGCATCGAGGATATCTCTCTTCGCCCCTGAACGGACTCATCGATGAAGATCGGAGCGACGAGGTGATGCTTCATCGTCTCGTGCTCCACGAACAATGGCTGGAACTCCCTCCGCCGAAGCCTCCTCATCCTCCTTGTCGGGTACATCACTCATCCACCCCGGTAAGGGTTTTCCTCGTTATTTGAAGCCCGTCTCTCGATTGACAGTGAGAGAGGACAATCTACTGTGTGCAGCCCTGCCTGATAAAACGGCGTGATCCGGTATATTTGAGGATCGATCTTGCAGAGGGGGCATATGGTCGCTCATCTGGTACAGAAGCGCTCTTCGTCCGCCAGCCTGAGCACATCTGACCAGCCCGTATAGCCGCAGTAAATGCACCCGTCACCATCGCAGTGCCTGCATTTCCGTGCCGGCTGCGCCACCATCACATAACCCCTCTTCCCGCAATAGACACAACGTTCACCCCCGCAATGGCCGCATTTCTCCGGACCATATATCTTCTTCTCTTCTGCCATCTGATGCCTCTTTCTCCGCCATTCAACAGGTGATCCACTATCCCTGCATCCTGTAAGACCATAATACTGCATGTCCTGCGACCGGCACCCTTGCAAGAGAGATTATGCCGATCTCTCCGGGTTCATCATTCGATCGATACTCCACCCTGCCCGATTGAAGGCGACACACCCTTCGGTGGAGAGAACGGCTTGACCGATCAAAAATTTATGAATATCCGGAGATAGGTGAATTATGTGAGGGCGGACTCCATTCCATTATATGCGTGGTCTATCAGCAGATCCCCTTCTTCAGCCTCTCGATCTCCCGCTGCACATGAGAGGGTTTGAGCAAAACCCCCTCGGTTCGGAGTCGCTTCAGGAGACGGTAGAGCGACGCCTGACCGAAGGATCGCACGAGGATCCGTTCCGCCACGACCCTCGGGGTAATATCCCCTCCAAGTGCCCTGATTCTGAGCAGCAGTTTCGCCTCCTCTTCGACATAGTTGCGCCTCCCCTTTCTGTGTGCAAGCGATAGATGTTTTTTTATCAATCCTTCGAGTTCCCGGATGACCGTCTCCTCACCCGTGAGTGCGGTCAGTTCCCCCACGAGGATGATAATTTTATCATTCATTATTTAAAAGATAATTTCTTTGTATAAAAATATGGTGGGAAAACGATCCATACATCGATTTGAAGAGTTAATTGAGCGGGAGTCATTCATCCATTCATATGGATTTTACTGCGCGGTGGGCCAATAATTCTGCTATTTGCCAATTTCGAGCGATCGAAGATCTGCGATCATACATTGTGAAAATGCATTTTCGTATCCCATGCTCAATACACGGTACCGAAAAGAAAAATTATCTTCTATATTATAATTGATAAGATTAAATTCAATATGGATGATTCACGAGATCATCCTCCGATGGTCATATTAACCACGTATACAGATCATAGATGGTGAAGGTCGCAATTCTTGGCGGGGGTCTGACCGGAGTCACGCTGGCGCGCCTGCTCTGCGGGAGATCCCACGATGTGGTGGTCCTCGAGGGGGAGGACAGGTGTGGGGGGCTTTGCAGAACCAGAGTGGAGAACGGTTTTACTTTCGATACAGGCGGATCCCATGTCATTTTCAGCAGGGATACGGAGGTGCTGAAATTCCTGATCGATCTCCTCGGAACCAATACCATTCGAAGAAGGAGGAAGACGAAGATCCTCTTCAGGGACAGGTACGTCAAATATCCGTTCGAGAATGGTCTGTATCAGCTGGAGAGGGAGGACTGCTTCCGATGCCTGTTTGAGTATATAAGGAGCTACATCGCCGCGGAGAAGGGGGAACTGCCCGCTCCTAAAAACTTCAGGGAGTGGATGTACTTCACCTTCGGTGCAGGTATCACCGACCTGTACCTGCTCCCCTACAACGAGAAGATATGGAAGTTTCCCCCCGAAAGGATGTCGGCACACTGGGTGGAGGGCAGGATTCCCCGCCCACCGCCGGAGGATATAATAAAATCGGCGATCGGGATCGAGACCGAGGGTTATACCCACCAGCTATTCTTCAGCTATCCGCGACGGGGAGGAATAAATGCCCTGATAGAGGCGATGGTTGCACCTGTGAGAGACCGGATAAGGTGCAATTTCAGGGTCCGTTCGATTGAGAGGGTGGAAGGGGGTTTCATTTTGAGCGATGGGAAAGAGCGAATTTTTGCAGACCGTTGCATCTCTACCATCCCTCTGCACGCCCTGATCTCATCGTGTCATAATGTCCCTGACAGAGTCAGGAACGCCTGCATGGATCTGAAGTTCAACTCCCTCTATTCGGTCCTCGTCGGAATTGAGGGGGAAGTGCCCCCTTATTCATGGGTGTATACCCACGAGAGGGGGAGGGGGCTCTTCAATCGCATCTCCTTTCCTTCGAATTACAGCCCCGAGGCAGCGCCGGCAGGCTGTTCATCCATCCTCGCGGAGATCACCTTCCGCTGCGGTGACGAGATCGACAGGATGAGCGAGGAGGCGATCGTCTCCCATGTGGTAGACGGGCTGCATGGAATGGGTTTGATTGATGATCCCTCCAGGATCGTACATACCTCCATATCGCGCCAGGAGTATGCATATGT
Source organism: Methanomicrobiales archaeon (assembly GCA_029907705.1). Classification (GTDB taxonomy): domain Archaea; phylum Halobacteriota; class Methanomicrobia; order Methanomicrobiales; family JACTUA01; genus JARYLJ01. The sequence continues at coordinate 4,444 of JARYLJ010000025.1, read as the reverse complement.
GATATACGACCTCGATTATCAGAAGAATATCGCCATCGTCAGAGAGTGGTGCAGAACGCAGGGAATCGACCTCGTGGGCAGGTTCTCCCAGTTCGAGTATCTGAACATGGATGGGTGTGTCCGTAGCGCTATCGATTTTGTAAAAGGATTCCCATGAGAATAAATTTCATCGTCGAGGATCTCCTGCTGTTCAAATATGTCGGGTGCAGTACAGCTGCCCGAATGCTCTTCCATGCACTCAAAGGGACTGAAAACCTGAACATCGAGTGGAACTCCAATAAAAGGGACTTCGACATCGTTCATTTCCATACGTTCGGGCCAAGGGCCCTCCTCTACCGGTCCTTGTCCGGTGGTGTGAAGATACTGACGGCGCACTCCACGCCCCGACTCAATCAGGAGAACCTCGCATTCAGCGGCCTCATCAATCGGTTTTATCCCCACGTTTACCGGGGTTTCGATCATATCATCGCGTTCTCTACGCTCTCGAAGGAAGAGGCGGCATACATTGCGCCGGAAGTTCCTGTCACCATCATTCCAAACGGAGTCGACAGGGACTATTTCCAGCGGGACGAGGGGGCGGGTACTGCCTTCAGGGAGCGATACGGCATCAGGGAAGGCAGGGTGGTTCTCACGGTCGCGCAGCTCACCCCCCGGAAGGGCATATACGAGTTCCTGAAGCTCGCCAGAGGACACCCCGACATCACATGGGTCTGGGTGGGAGGGTTTCCATACGGACCCATTTCCAGGGACTACCTGAAGATCCGTCGCATAAGGGAGCGGTCCGGCGAAAATGTGATATTCACCGGCTTCGTCGAAGACATCCGGGAAGCCTATAGTGGTGCAGACCTGTTCTTCATGCCCTCCTATGCGGAGGGAATGCCAATCGTGCTTCTCGAAGCACTTTCGATGGGTCTGCCCTGTGTCGTCCGCGATATCCCGGAATTCAGGGAGATTTTCGATAAAGACGGACTTTATTTTGGCAGCCTGGAGGAGGCCGGAAGGATTATCACTTCCGATGAGAAGCTGTACCAGATGTCGAAGCGTGCGCGCCAATGGAGCGAGAGATACGATATCAGAAGAGTGGCACAACTCCATGCGGCACTGTACAGGCGGTTGATCGGGGGATGATGGAAGGGCGTATGGTATCGGTCATCATACCTGCATACAACGAGGAGGCCGTCATAGGGCGCTGTCTGAGTTCCCTCAACGACCAGACGCTTCCCCGGGAGGAGTACGAGATCATCGTGGTGGACGGCAACTCGAAGGACAGGACGAGGGAGATTGCAGCGCCTCTCGCGGACAGGGTTCTCATACAGAAGAGCCCCCGTGTGGGTGGAGCGAGGAACGATGGTGTTCTCGCGGCAGAGGGGGAGATCATTGCCACGACAGATGCAGACTGCATATGCCCGAGGAACTGGCTCGAGAGGATCAGGGAGAACTTCGAGCGCGAGAGTATCGTCCAGCTCTATGGACCTGTGTTCCCTATAGAGGACGGATTATCCCACCGGCTCTCCCTGGGGTTCATCAACATCTGCTCGGCGCTTGCATACCGTACGGGGGCGCTCTTCTACTCGCTCGGGTGCAACTCCGCCTTCGACCGCGAAGCGTTCATCCGTGCGGGGATGTACCGGTGCATCGATGCCGGCGACGATCTGGAGATCGCTCTGAGGATGAAGAAGATCGGGAGAATATTGCGGGATCCGAAGCTCTCTGTGGGGTTCTCGATGCGCAGGTACGAGCAGTTCGGGACATGGAAGTCCCTCTACGAATGGGCATATATCGTGGCGAAGGGTGGAAATTCTGATAAGCACTCTTACTCCCGGCGTGAATACCGGTGAAGGTGGCATGCAGCAAATGAATGACTTCCATCCAGTCGGTATCCCCGATGATATGAAGGAGAAGGTGAGGGCATTCAACGAGTGCGAATACGCCCAGTTGAATCAAATCGAGATCACAGATGTCTGGGAAGGGGGGGCGAGGGCGGTGATGGATGTGGCAGGTAAAATGAATCCATTCGGAGTGGTCCATGGAGGCGCAATATTCGCCCTCGCGGATCAGGTCTTTGCCATCTCCGCCAACCAGACGGATGTGGTGGAGGTTGCACTGAATGCACGCATCAATTATATATCGGCTGCAAAGGGGAGGCTCGAGGCGATATCGAGGAGGATCGCAGAGACCGCCTGCTGCTCCATCTATGACATCAGGATCATGGATGGTGAACGTCTCGTCGCGCAGTTCGAGGGTATCACCTACAAGATGAGGTGATCACCTCCATACCTTCCGGGACCGTATTTCGTTCATCGTATACCCTCGATCGTTACGCATCTGTACTCCACCGAAGGTCACGCCCCATAATGTTCCAGTTCTGAATCACTCGATCGGAGAGAGGGGCATTGAACATGCCCGCACCCAAAAAGAATCTGAACCGATCACGAGCAGTTCGAAAACTCCCGGGGATCTCCCCATGGGTACATTACGGCATGGGGTACTTTCCCATGGGGAAGGTACGGCATCAAAGGCATTTCAGCCTGTGCAGAGCAGGAGTACCGGATCAGCGGGGTGGAACATCAAAAAAGAAAGACATAACACCTATTCGAGAGTGGATATGATCATCATGCCGAGGATGGTCATAAGGGGAGGAGATCTGGATCGCATCGAATACGACTTCGTCTCTTTCAGCCCCGGAGAGAACGTCAGGACCTGTGGAATCGAGGATTGTTTCGACCTCGAAATTCACGAGGGTACAGTCTCTGTCCGTGCACCTGCCAGAATACACCTCTCCGTACTGGATATGAACAGATTCGCACCCGGCAGACCCGGTGGCGGCGGGATCGGGTTCGCCGTCCAGACATACTGCCACGCCGATGTCGAATGCATCGACGAGGGGCTGCAGATCCAGTATGGCCGGCGCCCAATCCTGGAGCATCTGGCGAAGGTATTCAGCAGGGCCGTCGGGTACAGGGGGGGTTTCAGGATAAGGGCGGTGGATCACGATTATAAGCATGTGGGTCTGGGATCCACAAGTACGATCATGATCGCGACCATCTCTGCCCTGAACGCCGCCGTAGGATCGCCACTCACCTCGGATCAGCTCAGGATCCTGCTTGGAAACAACTTCGTCGAAGAGGTGGCGGAGGATAGGGTGGCCTTTGGATTCGAGACCGGCGTTGGGCCTGCGGCGAGCATACATGGAGGTATGGTGGTGATGGGGGACGAGCTGACGCTTCTCTACCATCATCCGTTCGCAACCGGCAGAGACCTGCACATCATCATCCCACCTTCCGAGATCTCGTCCGCCGGAGAGAAGGAGTTTGAGCTTCTCATGAACAGGGCCAGAGAACTGGACTACCGCGACAGGGAGATCAAGGCATACATGTTCCTCATGGATCTGGTACCCGCGCTCGAAAAGGAAGATCTGGAGAGGGTGGGAGAGATCGTCTGGGAGCTCGAGTTCAGGGGCTCCAAGCGGGCAGAGGTCGAGCATCACGGCCTGCCGATATATCATTATATGAACCAGCTGAGGGCAGAAGGGCTTGAATTCGTCGGGATGAGTTCCGTCGGGCCTGCAATTGCGGTGATCACGAAAAGGGACAGAAGCGAGATGGCGGAGTTGCTGGAGCGCCTGGGACTCAAAGCTGTGGTGAGCACAGCGGTGGACAATGACGGACTGACCACAACGATGTGAAGTTTGGAGGTGGATCGAGCCATCATCGACGTACACTTCGATATATGGCCCCCATGACCAGGGAAAATTTCACATGGGAAGAGCTGTACTGCTCAGCCGCTGTCAATCCGATTCTTTCGGATTCCCATGATATACTTTTCACACTTTTGGAACCGGTTATCCGGGTGCACGCGAGCCTGACTGCCAGAGTGATCGACTAAAAATTCAAAGGCTCAGGCAACCCATGTTAAAACATTCCGCAAACCCCTGAAGAACCGGATTCAGAAGACCCGGTCGCGCAGGATTATCCCCCATTACCATCTCCATGAATCGATCCCTGATGAAATATTCATAGTGATCAGATCGACTGAAACGGAGACGTTCTACTTTAGAGAGGAAGAGGACAGCTATGAATTTGACGGTTTTTCCAGAAGAGCTGTTCGCAGATCTTCGATATTAGGGTCTGGAACGTATTCATGGTTTCTCATGACATCGAACGTTCCAGGGCGCGACGCATGGCGCTGATCCCGCCGCTCCGGCCCCCCTGCGTGCGATTCCCCCTTTCCTTCTCCCGATGAGCTTCTGGCGATCGGGAATTGGCTATATACAGCGGCATCGGTCGATTTGATCGCTTTATCACGGCCGATATCCTGAATCCAGACTTCTCGGGTGATTCCTGTTCGAAGTCGGGATGATCATGCGTGCTCCTAAAGGGGAGATTAAAGGAAACCCACAGTTTGAAAGGTCTGGATGGGCTCGATCCAGAAAATTTTTGGTGAT
>JARYLJ010000024.1 GCA_029907705.1 Methanomicrobiales archaeon | reverse complement strand
ATCACTGTAGGATACGGGGGATTTTATTTTACATCACTTCGTGTACGCTACCAATCAGACACAAATATTCCTGTAACAGCAATCTATGCACTTGTTTCTATATTTGGTTTTTGCGGGAAAAAGGCCTTTGTCCATGATTTCAATGATTTCTTTTACTACATTGAGAGATTGTTGAAATTCTTTATCTGTAAATAGCACTTCCTCAACGCGGTTATTGCTCCGTGTAAAACAAATATATCCTCTATTAACCTCCTTATTGTAGTTCTCGGCAATCATGATTGCATGCAGAGCCAGTTGATTCTTGTATGTCTGGAATATTGTATTTTTGAACTCGGCGAATTTGTATTCAAAAGGGGCAGCGGTTCCGTCTTTGAGAAAAAGGACTTCATCAACGATTCCTTTGATATGGTATTTCTTTGATGAAAGGAAAACATCAAGCTCTTTCTCGATTACTTCCAGTTTTTTTCTCAAGTAATCCGGATTTGTTTTTCTCTTCTCTTCGTGTACCTCCCGTCCCCTCAACACTTTGAAACGGTGTTCCTCGTGTTGAGGGATATCGAGGCAATACAGGTAATAGATAAATCTCGGGCAGAACGAGTATTCAAGCACATCAGATATTGTGATGATTGTACTGCTTTCATCCATGGAAACATCAGAAAAATTTTGTCAGAAGTTCATCACTGACGAGTTTTTTATCAAATGCCTGGCCGAGTAATTTTACCTTTTTAAACGACTCACTGTCCATGGGAAATACATAGACCGAGTCATTATCTGTATCAATAACATATTCGCACTCGATAGCGAGCGAATCTCTCTCGTTTGCGTTGAGGTCTCCTAAAAATACGCTTTTTTGAACGCGGTAGAGGCCTTTGTTGAGACATAGCCGGGCCACCTTATTGCGTGTTTTATTCTCAGTAATGTCATATACAACCCAGACGATGGTCATTTTGGATGTTCCCCTTTGATGAAATTATTTGCAATACGGTGACATTCCAATGGGATAGTGTTCCTGATTTTGACATTCCGACCCCGGTATTGTATCTCCTTGTCAAATGTCTCATTAAAGGCCCCGATCAATAACGCTTTTCCTTCTTTGTTGAGATACAATCCTCCTGGAATAGAATCGAACAGTTTTGCGGATACCTGTCTTTTTGAGAAGAGGAATACAACCGTCTTGTCCACATATGTTCTGAATATCTCGATAAGATCAAATACAAACGATTTTTTGTTATAATTGTCAGTATGGAGGAGCCCCACGTATGGGTCGAGTCCGGCGATGATGCACGCCCTTTCAACCTGTGAATACAGGATACCATACCCGAAGTTCAAAAGACAGTTAAAAGCATCACGGGCCGGATCTCTGCTCCTGCCCTTGAATTTCCATTGTTCGGGCATAATTTCGCTGATGGCATCGAAATAGGTCTGCGAGGCCATGCCCTCAATACCCATTATTGATCCTCGCCTAAATTGGAGTGAACCTTTCATATCCTTGAGCGACAGGTTCAGCTGCTCGAGTTTCTGGAGAGAGACATCAAGATAATCCTTCGAACCAGGACGATTTTTCTTCAGTTCCTTCAGGAAATCTATCTGGTTATCAATCTTTATGGAGATCCATTTTCGAGCAAGGTTGAAACCGACAATTGAATTTTCTGCCTCGAGTTGCCTTCTTCGGATCAGTGTTGTACTCCCTAATTTGGAATGCCAGACTCTCCCATATGGATCACCGAATTTATCGAGAAAAATGATGTCAATGTTTTTTTCAACAGCAAATTGAATTGCATCCGTCGTAATCGTAGCCGAAGTGGTGATTAAAATACTATCCACTTTATCGGCAGACACCTCAAACATCTTTTCATCATTTTTCACGAAGAAACACTGGTCTTTCTTTTTCAGAAAAGAACCCCAGGTATTGATCACAAGCTGCATTCGTATCAGGTTTCTCTCACGATTTTTCCGTTTTCTGTTGTACCGCTCCAAACCCACGGGATACCGACTTCCCGATTCCGAGCAGATCGGGGATCTCGAAATTGCAATGGAATGTACCGGTAAAAGCCACCACATTCACGTCCTTTACTCGTTGTTTCAGTGGTCTGACATTGACCTCCGACCGTATCTGGCCCGGCACCTGGTAATTCAGTGACTTTGACACAGAGAGCAGGTTCCCGGTCAGTGTCCGCCTGAGAAGGTCGCGCCTCTCTTCGCTATTCTTCCCCCGGTAAAATGCATGGTAATTCTCCTGGTTCAGTGCAAGCCACGGTGTGATGAACTCATAGCTGTGAAACCGATCATCAAGCCCAAAAGGTACCTGCCTGACAGTCACCCCTTCGTGAACAATCCGGTATTCGACATCGCCGAGGCGGATGGATGGCACCAAAAAAAAGATCTCTTTGAGCAGGTCAGAACCCTCGTTAATTCCGATGACTGTGGGAGTGTTCTGAATGATCTTGTATTGCACCAGGGGATACCGGTAGACAAACTTCCCGGCATCGTGGTGATGGAGGAGGACGTACTCATTAAATTTTGTAGCAAAAAAGCCGCGGAGCTGCATGGCACTCCCCTTGATAGGCTTATCTGATTCGAGAGTCAGGGTGAACAGTTCAATGTCAATCATATTACCATATACGAAATTTCAGGAGCGTCCACAAACCGTGCTCCAAGTTCGCTGTCGTATTCCATATCACAAAAAGTGACGTCATCTATGACGAGGCGGTTCTTTTTGACATACCAGGCCGGCATCTTCACTTCATACCATCTCCGTTCAATGGGTGCAATCGACATTACCGTATCACGGAACAGCATGGGAATGACAGATACCTGGGGATAATCAGTTTTTCTGGTCACCTCGGAGTACGGGTCACGCTGCGGGTTGTCGAAAATAGCCATCCGCTGGTCCTGAGAGTCTTTATATTGCCTGTTTGCTTCACGGTACCGACTATCCCGCAAAATATCCCGTCCTGAGTAGACAGATTCGACTATCGCATTCAGGTCCGCCTCCGTTGGCCTGGGAGGAGCGTTGCAGAATGCATCAAATGATCGGTTGAGCAGACCCGTCTGATCAGGATCATAGATCTTTTCCGAAACATCAGAGGGCCGGTAGACCGAGATAGATGTATTACTTTTTTCACGCCGCCTGTTCACCCTGCCTGCCCGCTGGACAATTGCATCTGGCGGGGCGCACTCCGTAAACATCAGGTCATAATCTATGTCAAGTGATACCTCCACCACTTGTGTTGCAACAAGCAGCCGTGTCGATTCGGATTCAATCAAGGCCTCCTTTGCGGCCCGGTCACGAAGAGTGAATTTTGAGTGATAACAAACGGGATCAAGCTCATACTCCGTAAACACACCGTAAAGGTCCTGGCAGGACCGGACATTATTAGCCACAACAAGCGTTTTCTTCCCTTTCTCCACTGCATCGATGACAGAATCTACTGCTTCCCCGAGAGGAATATCAATTGTCTGGAAACCATTTCTTGCTGATGAAAGCAAGGTCTCGTCGCGTATAACTTTCGCACCTGGGAGTGCGTCGACAAGGAGATCGAGCACGTACTTTGGCATTGTCGCGCTCATCAACAGAAACCGGGCACCCAGCCGGGAAAAATGACGTATGGCCTCTGTTAATAGCCCGAGGGTCCAGGGATCATAGGCATGGATCTCATCGATGACAATGGTACTGTTTGCGGCGTTTGCTTCGATAACAGTCCATTTTCCGGTATTAAACCCTGCGAACAACAACTGGTCGACAGTCGCCACGGTGACCGGTGTCATGAATGTCTTGTCATAGAGAGCACGCCTCACAACACTCCGATCCTCTTCTTCCCCGGCAAAGAGCAGCGATGCATTCGAGTGGGTGAGTCCGACGTTCCCTTCACCAAAAAATGCCTCCAAACGGCGGAATATGCTGTTGGCTGTCACCATCGTGGGGAGAAGATAGATCAACTTGCCACTGCCCATATCCTTCAGATTCCCAAGAGCCCACAGCAGGCTCCCTTCTGTCTTTCCGCTCCCTGTCGGCGCAATAGCAATACAATGACCAATCGTAGAAGCACACTCCGTCTGAAAAGGGCGTAGCCCGGTGAAAGCAATCCCTCTCGTGGCACATCGCCCTTGTATTTTTGCAAGAAGGTCGCGTTTGTCGGAATGCAGACAATAGTTCACCGGTGTGCCTGCAGACCCATGCCAGTCTGAGTAATGGAGAATCCCTTTCATAAGAGCATACGTAGATCGCAGGATATCCGGGTCCCGAAATTGCTCGTGTAATTTCGTATAGTATCCATTCGGACCGATGAGCTTTTGCACACCATGTATCGGATTCCCTTTCGGAAACGGGAACGTCGGGAGATTGTATCCTTCTTTTCCGAAGATATCAGATGCCAGCTCAATTGCCTGTTCTATTCCATCAGTGCACCAGGTCGGAGGTTGTGCCGCGAGTTCACGATGAAATGCAGCCATATCGGGATTAATTGCTTTGTGGTGACCGAGGACTGCGAGCGCCTCGATAGGCAGCCGGACATCAAGCAGGCCTCCCTGTTCTTTTTCCAAAGCGAATGCGGCTGATACGGTGAAAGCAAATGATAAAATTTCATGGCGGTAATTTTTTTCGGGATTGGGACGTTTTCCAGCCCTGATAGTATCCATCATCTGCTGGAACCCGAGGGTATTTTTCCCAATATCATGGAGGACCACAGTCAGGAGGGAGCTCTGGAGGAAACGATCGGGGTCGAAACCGCAGATGTCTCCGGTCCGCTCAATTAGCCCGGCCTTGCCACTCACCGTTTCCTGCCACGCCCGGTATGCTGCGGTGATGTGGCTTTTATAAGACTGATCGGGCTTTGCGAAAAACTGACGGTTCATAGCATGACAAAATGTGTATTGTCGATGGTATATCCCGTAACCGGATTATCGAGAACAACACCTGATCCTATGAAGGTGAAATGTTTCCGTTCAGTGACAGTGCGCTTATCCCCCTCGAATGAAAACTGTGTGGGGAGTAGGAATACCTGGGGTGTGTCCACTGTCTGTGTCACGGGCAGGGTCCTGAAATCGATTGCCGGGGTGCACTGAGTTGAAACGTCCCCCGGGATGATAGTATGGTCGAATTTTGTGACAGGCTCCGCCTTCACGTCTTGAACAGGTGAAATATTCGTCGTCTTCAAGAGATCATCGCTGTTACCCGCAGTCAGTGCGTAGACCGGTTCCTTCATCGCGCTTCGGATCTCCTCCAGGGGCTCAACCGATTCGGCTCCAAATACAAACGTGAAATTGCAGTCAGTGAGAAACTCGCGGATAAGGATGCTGTAATGTCTCCGGTTCCTGATATCAGCCGGACTGTATTTTTTCTCCTTTCCGGTTACTTTCCGGTAGTTCCACAGATCTCTCATCAGGCCTTTATGGGACCCTCTTACACCGATAAGAATCCCGTTTGAACTGGCAAATGAATGCGCCGCGTGTAAAGGCAGACCAAGAGCAGCGCCCATCATTCCGATGACTGTGCTCTTTGGGGGGAGTGGAAGCGTCTGGTGGAATGTGTGGGTCTCGGGGACACGGAACGATGCAGTGGCTGCTTTTCCAGACACGTAGAAGGAGAACATCTCACTCTCCTCTACTGGTAATACGTATCCACCCACTGCATCATGGTATTGAAGGCATCACCGATCGTCACAGCTCCGGTTACTTCTCCGTTAAAGGCGCCAGTCCGAACTCCAACAACTGATTTCACAATTTCATCCTTGTAGTCCTGAAGGGTTTCCTTGATCATCTGATTGTCGATAGTCCCGTCTTCGGCAACCCGCACACTTTCCAGAAAAATCGGGTTCTTTGTGGTTAATATGGCTGATACGATGAATTTTGGGGAGATGTCAGCAAGAAACCGGCTCTGTCTTCCCGACGCCCACAGGTTCTTTACAGCCGTAAGGAACGCTTTCACTCTCTTCGCCCGCTCTTCAGGAGGCAGGTCTTTGTCAAAACCATCCTTACATCCGACACGATCGAGCTCGATAAGGATAGAACCACGGTAAAGCCCTGAATGAATTTCTGTCTCAAAGATATTTGGGTCGCCTCCGGTCTTTACCCCCATATAGTTAGTACCGAAATCCAGGTCACCCTGGTAGGGTGTGAGTGCTATCAACGGTGATACACGGACAACTGATGTCCTTTTTGGTGGCTTCCCTTTCTTTTCCTCGGTTGCCGACTCTGTCCCCATGTAGCCGAAAAGATCGTCATCGATATACTTTTGTGGATCCTGCTGGGTTGTCGCTGCCCCTTTCTTGATTGTGGCGGCTACGCCCTCGGATAGCTCCCATCCAAGTACCTCCAGCTGATTCCGGAGTGCACGCCGGACCGCCTGCGAGGAAACATATGGATATTGGTCAATTCCTATGGCAATTTTTTTGATGCTTGAGATATTGTCTGCCTCTTTGTCTCCACCATTCAGTGACGCAAACGACACTGGTGTCAGATACGTTAATGTCAATGCTTTCGCCTGTTTCATTTCATCACCTCATTTCAACTTGTGTTCTACTTTCCTTCATCTCGCCGTGTCACCGCATTATACGAATTTAATGCGGCAATCATGCAAAATTGTTTAAATTCTACAAAATGCTTCTCGAACGCCTCGCCGTTCTGATAGAGATCGGCGGTGACGGAAGCATCATATTTCATCTGGATCCTGTTCACTTCATTGAGAAAGTCTTCCGGGCGGCGTGTTTTTCGCAGTCGGAATAAGTCTCCTTTCCCTTTCTTGCCCTCGGCTCCAAGTTTCAGACCGATGGTTTTGCCAAGGCTCACGGCGGTATCAATCAATTCCTGTTTCATAGGATTCTTCTCCTGGGACAGTATCTTTTCATAATTCACGACAAAATCAAACACAGGTTTGATATACATGGCTTTCGAGGAGTTGATGTGAAAGACATGTTGTTCGACAAGGCTCACAACACCTTGTTGCTTCAGAATCCGCTCGCATATCCTGTTTCGCAATAAAGTCTTGTTGTCGTCATTTTTCTGGTCATAATCAACGAGAATCTGCATTGTTTTATCTAATGAAACCCCCTGGGATTCCAACCGTTCAAATAAACGGAACATGTAAATCGATTCCTTAAACGGCCAGACTAGTTTACCCATAGACGTATCTCCGAGAGCTTCGGTATAAAGAACGATTATCTCAAGTGGGGCGCGTGAGAGAGCCAAATCATACATTTTTTCGTAGTCAAAAGGCGTGCGCGCGTCCTCTGTGTCATCGGGACTTGAGGAACTCAAAATCCTGCTATATACGGAATAGATGAATGAGAAAAACTGTTCATATGGCTTATTAAAGTATCCACCAAGATCCGGGTTAAAATTTCGCAGATAATAGGGGTCACGGATCTTCATCGATTCAAATGAAGCAAAGACCTCTTGGACTTTCTGAAGGCTCACGGAATATGGGAAGTACATATGCGTATTCCCTCCAGATGTGACATAAAATCCTGTAACAGGAACAAACTTTGCAATATAGTCACATTTCCAGCAGACCTTTGCAGGGTCTGCACATCCGGAGTTGAATGTGAGTGCTCCCGAGGACCCGGATATCATTGGAAAAATGGTACTGCCAATTTCGGTGAGTGTATGCGACGGGTTGCCACACAAGAAACACGTTCCTTTGGGTGCTCCTTCTTTTGGGGCGATTTTTACCTTTGGCTTATACGAATTCGGACCATCAAGGAGGAGACTTGTCCCGCCGATTTTCAGGTTGTTCGTTGCAAGAAATTCGTTAAATCTTTCCTGCAGATGGGAATATTCGGGTGGCAATGTTCCTTTCTGAACATAAGGTATCTTGTCAGCGGTTGGACGGGGTGCCTTGTTAAAGATTAGCCCGGCGATACCTACGGGTTTGGCCTTTGGAAACCTGACAAATTTGTCCTCTTTGGAATCATAATAAAACCCTGCTTTTTCCTGTTCCTGCTTTTCATTGGATGTATTGTAGTACTTATCAAGAAGAATGAGATAGAGTGACTGCAGGAATTTTTCTATGTCGTCAATATCTCCTTTTATGGTAACGCTTTGGTCATCGAGATTGAGGCGTACGCCATTTTTCTCTGCATGATTCCTGCACGCGAGTTCGTAGAAGCCGATTAGTCCGGAGTCTATCCAAAAATGGCCAATTTTTGGGAAGCGGATCTCACTTAATGCGGCTGACATTGGTAATCCTTCATAATATTTGGTGATATTTATTTAAGAATAAAATAGTGTTTCGCATTAAATATACCATTGATTCTAATTTCAATGGATTGATCGATCTGCGTCTCATCGAGGTGATTCGCAGATACCTATTTCTAGTAGCAAATTTTCCAAATCCTCCCCCTCACACCCTCTCCCTCCCCGTAAACACCGCCGCTTTCCTCGCCCCGCCCTCCAGCACATCCATGACCCGTGATATCGGAGCCGTGTACAGGACCGGGTCAATCCAGAAGTTCATCGCCTTCCCGGACGCCGACAGGCCCGCCATTCCTACAACAACGCCGGTCGCAAGCAGCCGGACCGCCTGCGGTTCGCCGGCAAGCACCGCGGCCACATCGACGAGCGGAACAGAAAATCCCCTCGTGTCCAGGTCGGACCGGATCACCAGGCCGTCGCCGTCAAGATAGAGCCGGCCCACCTTCTCGAACGGCGACTCCTCGTACACCGTCACCGTCCACCGGCCGGCATCGTATAGCGGCTCCCCTTCAGCGACAGAAGAGGCGGAGAGAGCCCCTCCCGGGATCCCGGCACCCGCCAGGGACACCTGCCCGCCCGGGATCACCCGGCCGCCTCCTGGACGAGGACCGCCTGCCCATTCGCGAGGGCCTTCTGCCGTTTCCTCGCCTGGTAATACTGCCGGTTGTACTCCCGCACCTGCTCGCGGTGCTCCGCCCGGTACCGTCTCTGGCGGGCAAGCTCCTTCTCCCGGTGCGAGTGGTAGTAGCGTTTCCACTTCGGCCTCCGCCTCCGCCGTTCCCCCTCGATGACAGGGATCGCCTCGGCAATCGTCATCCTCTGTATCTCGCGGTCCTGCCCCCCTCCGGGTATAGTGAGGAGACACTCCATGGCCTGGAGGTCGTACACAAGCCTCAACCCGCCACCTCCCCGGACCCCGCCACCCGGGCCGCCCGCTGGTAGCAGACCTCGCAGAGCCGGGTGTCCGTGCTCCGATCGATGTAGGCCGCCGGGTCGAGATCACAGACCGTGCACCGGCCGATCGCCGACCTGACCGGATCCATCCGGGAGAGATCGAACGTGCCCGGGAGGATGACCGCGTTCTGCTGGGCCCGCTCCTTTGCACTCCCGAAACACGCCCGGCAGATCCTCCGGGCAGCCTGCTGGTCCTTCGGCCGGGCCTTCCGCTCTTTCGTCAGCTTCTCCACGTAGTGGGAGACCGGGGCCCCGCAGAGATGGCAGGGCGACCGCTCCGGGAAACCAAGCGGCTTGTAGTCCCTGGCATCAATCCTCCCCTGGTTATCAGTCCCGCGGAACAGGCCACTCTGCTGAAGGGATTTCCGTTGGGTAGTCCCGGCGCAATCAGGAGACGTATCAGGAATCGGAGACGGAAGAGGAGATTTGTGATCATGCCCTTCAGCAGGTTCGGGATCACACACAGGTGCAGGGGCACACGCACCCTCACCCGGAGGATGCTCTGTGTTTGCGGATGTGCTGAAGGATACGGGGTATTTGTTTTTCCATACACTATTTTTATTATTATTATCCTGATCCAGGCATTCTCCGTCGGCCCCGTGCCCTTCAGCACCTTCCGTGGGACTGCTGAAGGACTGCTGAAGTGCTGAAGGATTCTCCCGGTCGTCGTTGTCGTCGATCCAGACCGACCCGCCCGACGACCAGGACCGGAAGATCTCGTGGTCGAAGGTGTACGCGTTGGTCCGCCGCCGTATCGAGAGACCGCCCGTCGCCTCGCTGGTCACCACCGTGCGGTCAGTGTAGGCGATCGCCGGGCACTTCTCCAGGAGGCCCGAGTACACCGCACCCCGGCTCGCATACCCGTGGATGATGCGGTGGAGCGAGGCGTTCGAGAGCCGGGTCTCCCGTTGCAGCATCGGGATGGTGAACTCAGCCCAGTCGCGTCCCTTGATGACCTCCAGGAGCTCGGACTCCCGCTTGGTGAGCTTGGTCTGCTGGCCGCCGGAGGTCCCGTTCAGGAGCCCGTAGAGCCGTGTCGCCTCGAAGAAGTCCTCGCGTGTCGCGACAAGGCAGGCCAGCGAACCGGCCCGCGTCCGCTCCCGCTGCATGAACCGGAGCACTGTGTTCGCCTTCACGAGGTCGAGCAGCATCTCCGGGTTCCGCCGGTTCGCCGCCGCCTGGAACCGGATCCGGGGGGCGAACGGGATGACGACATGGAACCGCTGCCTGCCGATCATCTCCCACATCGCCCGGCAGACCATCACTTCAGGCCGTTCCTCCTCAGGGTTCTCGGGGACACCCTGCGCCCGGGCAAGGACGCGGGCAAGGACACGGGCGTCCTGCTCCTCGGTGTCGTCGATCCAGCAGGTGAGCATCCGGTTGAATACCTGGTCGTCGCCCGCACCCTCCACCTTCGCCACCCACCAGACGCACCGCTCGGGGATGGTGCAGACCTGGGCACGGCGGTCCCGGCTGACGGTGCGGTACACGAACGGCGACCGGAAGGAGGTGGTCACGCCTTTCAGGATCTCGGCCAGGTCGTCGGAGAGTGCCCGGTCGTCGAGGACGATCACCGAGCCCGGCTGCAGGTCCTCCAGGTAGAAGAGCGCCTTGTTGCTCATGGCGCCCTCGAGCCGGAACCGGGCCGGCACCTGGCGGAGCAGGGTGGAGAAGGCATGGCTCTTGCCCTTGCCGCTCTCGCCGGTGACCGAGACGTGGAGGCCGTTGGTGTTGACCACCGACCGGGAGGCAAGCGACATGACGAGGCACTCGGCCACCACCTCGTCGCCGACGTGGTCCAGGGCGAAGGCATGGAGCATTGCCCGGACCGGGTCGCCGTGCTGCAGGACGGTGACCGCCTCGGCCCGACCGGGGAGCGTGTCAGGGGAGGGTGGTGGAGAGGCGCCGCTCCGGGATCCGGGAGAAGGCGGTCCCCGGTCCGGCAGAGCAGGGGCCTGTGTGCGGCTCCTGCGCTGCTCCTTCTTCTCGTATCGTTCCCGGAGTTCCTTCCACCGCTGCGAACCGCCGCCGCACGAGGCGTGGTGACAGCCGGCATAGACCGCCCCGCTGCCGAACTGGATTGCAAACGCCCCGTCCCGGTGGGCACCTGAGAAGGGGCAATCCTCCAGGACGAAGAGTGTCCCGCCCTGGTAGGGTTTCTCGTCGGTGACGGCGATACCGTGGTCGCACAGCCAGGTGCGGAGGTCGATCGCCGGCCTGCCGCCGCCTGCTCTCTGCCCGTTCTCCGGTGGCGGGGGCTGCACGGGGAGGAGTCCTGCGAGTTCGCGGAGCATATCGCGGGTCACGGTCCCGGGCTCGTCGGGCGCGTCGATGAGGGATGCCCGCCGGTGTGGACGGTCGGCGGTATGGTCGCCCTTGCGCGAGACGGTCCCGTAGAGTTTCCAGATCCGGGCGGCGTTGAAGTTCGCGGTGTCGATGGTGCTCGCCCGGGTCGAGAAGAGGACATCGAGGACCTCGAGGCACCGCTTCACCAGGTCGCGGCAGGCCTCGTCGTTTGGCAGGTCGATCCGGTAGAGCAGGTGGGCCCCGTTGCCCGAGTCGGCGAGGACCGGGGCCGGCCAGCCGCGTTCCCTACCGAGGTATGCGGCCACTTCGGCGGCCCGGACGAGCGCTGCCTGGTGCTCTTCGTCGGTCGAGGAGACACCCGACGGGCGGACCGGGTCGATGTCGACCGGGAACCAGCGCCGCCGGACGATGTCGGTGTCCGCGGTGGTCGCGTCCTTCTTCGAGAGCCGCATCTTGATACGGTTCGCCCTCCGGGAGAGGAGTGCGGGGTTCACCTCGTTCAGGGTCACGTACACGCCGGCGGTCCCTGTCGCGTCCAGGGGGGCGACCGCTGCGGCGAGGGCCCCGGGCTCGTCGAAGTACCCGGAGGCCATCCCCTCCTCGGTGATCGCCCGGACCTCTACGATCTGGCCCGGTGCGAAGAGGAGGGAGAGGGTGCGGGTTATCTCCTCTGCCGGCATGAGACATCACCAGGGGAGATCATGCGCCCTGCACCTCCAGGATGATCCGGCACTGTGCGGCGTCCTCGAGGACGTGGATCTCGGCTGCACAGTCGCAGCATTTCACATCGCTGCCGTCGCGCTCCCAGGACCGGCAGCCGCAGACCGGGCAGGCGAGCTCGAAGGGGTCGTGGAGGGATTCGACGACGAACCGGCCGGTCACGGGTCCACCTCCACGATGCCGCCGGGGAGGACCTGGTAGATGTGCCAGCCTTTCCGGTCGGCCGAGATCCAGAGCTGCACCGACCCGCCGGCAGGCAGGGGGAGTGCACGGAGCTCCCTGATCTCGTCGTGCCACAGGGTGGCGACCTGGGCTGCGCCGGAGAGCTCCCTGCGGGTGCTCGCCACCCGGATCATGAGGGGGGCGCCGGCGTGTGTCCATGCGACGAGGTTGACCAGGAAGTCGGCGTCGATCGACCGGAGGACCGTGTAGCCCCGGCTCCGGAGGAGGTCGCGGGCCAGGTATTCGGCGGTCCTCGCCCGGTGGGGGGTGTTCCTCCGGCCGATGACCTCGTCCTTATTCAGTATCATCCGGCTCGGGCTCCTGGTAGTCGGGGTTTGCCTTGCAGTGGGGGTCCGGACACGTCCCGCCGGCAGAGAGGGTGCAGGCGAATGCAGTCCACCTGCCGTTCTTCCGGCTGGTGTAGTAGGGGCACCTGGACTTTTTCGCCATCACCATGCCTCCTGTCTGCCGCGGCTCCTGGAGAATACCGTCCGGTGGGCACATAAAATCGAAATTTGGGTCTGCATCAGGCTCACCCCGGTGCCGTTGCCGCAAGGTTTTTTGCCGTGCCCGGACAGGTTAGACTAAGCTCCCTCTGTGTCACTTCTGTTGTAGGCTGAGACATACCGGGGGAGCCCGCTGTTCTGGTCATGCGAGGTCCCCGCATGCGAGTTTGATTGCACTTCCTTCCGTTGTGGTCCGGCAAGGCTGCCGGGATCCCGGGGGTCCGAAACGCTCAGCAATAGCTTCGCGTCCTGTGTTTGATGGTCGAAATAACATCTTTTCACCTATATGCGGCCGTCAGAAAGAGGGAAGGAGTTGATGACGGTGATAGCGACCATCAATATCACACCGATGACCGGTGACACAGCGTCTTCTGTTGTCACGGCCTTACCGGGTGCCATTCGCGGGCAGTTACGAGGCCCGAAACGAAGGATGCCATCTCAGCGAAAACCCTCTCCCAGCAGCTCTCTGCCTCTCCTCTGATACAGGACGATGGGATCCATCTCCTCATGGCCATCCTCGCCCGTTCTCATGATGATGTTCTTCACCCCGCTGTTCACAATCATCTTCGAACAGAGGAAACACGGCCATATTCGGGTCAGCGCTCCGGTCTCCACCTCGAAGCCGGCCAGGTAGAGCGTGCATCCACGCGCCTGTTTTCCGGCCTGTAGCAGGGCATTCATCTCCGCATGAACACTTCTGCACTTCTCATAATTGGAGCCGGAAGGTATCTGGTGCTCCTTTCTCCAGCATCTCCCGATCTCCGTGCAGTCCATCTGTTTCCGCGGTGCACCCGTGTATCCGGTAGACACGATCGTGTTGTATTCGTCCACGATGATCGCACCGAAGTTACGGCGGAGGCAGGTGCCCTGGTGTGCACACCTCAACGCCAGGTCGAGAAAGTACTGATGACGACCCGTTCTCATCATACCAGTCTTGGGAGGCGATGAGAGAAAAAACTATGATATGGCGTTCATCAGGGGTATTCGATATGATGGGTGCACCTGCCTTATTTGGTCTATCCATCCATTCCGGGATTCTATGAAGGCAGATTGCACCCGAGAAAGTGCGTGAGTGCAAAAAAGAGGCACTATTGGTTGATCTCGTCAAAAATGGGGTTCCATTTCCTCCAATTTATCGCACTCATGCATCCTGTGACTCGGTTCTTACCTCCTCTGAAGCATCCTCGATCCGCCTCCTCCTCACCTTGCTCACGTCCTTCAGCTCCTCTTCGGAGACCTCCGTTGAGATCTTCCGGTCCATCTCCTCCAGTATGAACTTCACCTCTTCTGGCGAGGGAATGGAACCCAGAATATCCACGGCAGGCGCTGCTTCCGCAGGCCCCGGCTCCTCCTCCTCGGGTGCTCCGATGAAACGTGCCGCCTGTTTCATCAGTGCTGAAATCTCGAAGGGGAAGATGATCTTCGTTGCCTGACCGTTCGCCATCTGCTTCAGCGTATTGAGGGAAAGGACGGAGATTGCACGCCTGTCGAGCGGACGTGCCCCGACGGAGAGGATTCTAAGTGCCTGCGCTTCGCCCTGCGCCTGCAGAATGCGCGAGATCCTGTCCCCTTCCGCTCTCAGCACCTTGCTCTGCCTCTCCCCCTCCGCTTCCAGGATAATTGCTCGCTTCGAACCCTCTGCCTTCAGGATGGCGGAACGCTTCTCCCCGTCCGCCCTGAGAATGGCGGCCCTTCTGGCTCTTTCTGCCGCGGTCTGTTCGGTCATCGCCTGCTTCACGGCGCCCACAGGATCGACCTCCTTGATCTCGACCCTCTCCACCTTGACGCCCCACTGATCGGTCTCGCGGTCGAGGATATCTCTCAGCTTGGTATTGATAACATCCCGGTTATACAGGACCTCGTCCAGCTCCATATCCCCGATGATGCCCCTCAGACTGGTCTGTGCAAGGGCCACCGTCGCCATCCTGTAATTAGAGACCTCGAAGAACGCCTTTTCCGGGTCGATCACGCGGATATACACGATGGCATCCACGTTCGTCGGTGAATTGTCCTTCGTGATCACCTCCTGCGAAGGAACATCGACGACCATTGTCCTGAGGTCGAGCTTCACCACATTCGTGATGAGCGGCACCACCCATCTGAAACCGGGATTCATCCTCCCGATGTAGCGCCCGAGCCTTATCTGTAGCCCCTGCTCGTACGGCTGGATGATCACCACACCTCTCGTGAAAATGAGGACGATAGCGATGATCAGAAATACCGTAATCAAGATCTGAATCGGATCCATCTCATCTCACCTCTTCAACTACGATATGCACACCTTCGGACCTGATCACACGAACACGGGCGCCTTTCGGAATCACATCCCGCTCGCTCCTCGCACTCCATTCCTGCTCCCCGATGGCGACTTTTCCAGAGATCGAGGAAGGCTCCACCTTTCTGATCACCTTCCCCTCCATGCCGACCAGTGAGTCCCGGCTGACCGTGACGGGGGGAATACCTTCAGGAGTCAGCCTTTGGTAAAGGCAGATCGTGAGGAGCGAGACGATGATCGTGATCGAGACGGCAACAAGTATACCCAACCCGGATGAAAAAATGTCCATACCCAGCAGGAGCAGAATGCCCAGGATGATCATGACCGTCGCCGGGACCGCAATGAAGAAGCCCGGCGTGGCCGCCTCGACCAGGAGAAAGATGGTGCCGAGTACCACCAGAATCCATCCGAAAGAGATCCCGAGGATTTCGGCCATACAGTACATATCAGTTTCCCCTGTAATAGAACCATGGATTACATGGATCTCAGGTCTTCCAGAGGCGTCTTCAGGACACACGAGCAGAGAAGGGTCCGGAAGGATTGAATCAACGGCGGAATATGAAGACCATCCCGAATGCCTTCTCGGTTGCCGCCAATCCTGCATCGGCACCCTCATCGCCGGACGAGACCGAAGATTTCTGCCCAAATAAAAAGCAATCACGCATAAAAAAACAGTCATCTCCGCTCTGCCACAGGTTGGGCGGAACAGGAGAGCAATCTTTCCCTTTCAGATCAATTCATTGCGGATTCGTCCGGAATGTGGGTAGGCGCAATATCGGATATGAAAATATAGATTTATCCTGGCCAGCCACTGAAAATGATCAGATCTTCATCTGTGCCAGTGCATCATATACCATCTTCCGGTAGATCTGCAGATCGGTATTGTACTGCTCCCTCGCCCGCTTTGAGTCTTCGGTGTTCCCGAAACTCTCGATCCTCTTCAGCGTGCTTCTGGCCGTGTCGAGAATCCAGATATTTCTCGTCTCTGCATCCACCACGCTGATAGATTCCGCTCTCACGGATACGCGGGTGGCACCGCTCTGACCTTCGAAGAGGGTTGGTTTTCCGATGACCGCAACGAATGAAGGCGGCTCGATCATCGCCATCTGCTGCATTGCATCCGGCTGATAGCTGCCTGCCATGATGTAGAAGGTGCCGGTCGGATCCGCCACCCGGGCCTGATAGTAGAGGTTCTGCTCGCCACGCCTCTCCTTCTCGGTCAGCGTACCCACAATAAATATCCGGTTCGCCCTTTCGCCGGTGGGGAAAAGTATGAACCCCGGGCTCTTCCGGTCTTCTCCCTCTTTGAACTGAACACGCACTTCCCTCAATTCTGCAGCGAAGACTCGTTTGGCCGCCTCTCTCTCGAAACTGGGCGAGGCCTGTCCTGAATCCCTCTCCACTGCCGGCATCTCAGGCACCTCCGGCTCTGTTCAGGAGTGCGGCCAACTCCTTTGGCTCATATGCGAGCCACTGGCAATCCTTCAATATCGTCCGGTCCTCGATCTCAGTGCCCGTGCAGCTGAAGTAACGGCCCAGCATCGCATCCCGGAGCCGGAAGAAAACCTCGTCCATACCGAGGGGGCTGCCTTCCGCAAGCTCTATCGCCTCTTCGAGTCTGATACCAGTCAGACTCTCCACCAGTTCACAGGGGAAGAGCACATTGCAGGCCCGCTCACTATCGTCCAGCACCCCCTTGATCCTCAGGTCGTATCTGAAGTTCTTCTGTATTTCGTGAACGGAACAGTAGTTCTGACGCGAGAGCACTCTGTTGCACCCCTCCACAGGGCAGCGCTTTACAAGGCCCGATCCGGGAGCGATATGGACGAGCGCTCCCACGATCTTTTCGCCGCTCCAGACCTGTATATCTCCCTCCTCAGGTAGGTAGAGGGCGCTCGAGAGGTTGAGCTGAAGCCTCCCGGCATACTCGTCCACCAATGCGTAATAGATGGAGTAGACCGTATCCGGTTGGAGCTTCTCCTTTCCTTCTTCATTCCATATCGTGAACTTTACGATCCCGGAGGCATCGCCCACGAGGCCTGTCTGGAGCATGCGCGGATGGCTGGGCTCCCATTCCTGTATCATCTTCACCCGGACGCTTGCCACACCTGGTCGAAGCTCCGCCACCCTGTGCATTGAGGGAATGATCGGTATGTCCTGATCCACAGGTGAGATGGTCGTCCCCGAATGGATGTTCAGCTTTGGTGCACCGCGATACTCATCCACGACCGCGGATTCTATCCTGTACCATCGACCCTGCTCCATGGGGGGTTTCTCCGCCCTCGCCCAGACAACGAACCGGATCGCACCGGTGGTATCGGCGAGGATCCCTGTCTGCGAAATCGCAGGGGACGGCGGAGCGATGAGCGCCACGCATTTTCCCTCGATCGTCACCCATTCCCCTGGCATGAGCGCCCCGATCTCCTTGCGATCCGCATTCTGGGCACCCGCCAGATTGACTGAATATTCCTTCGCGAGGTCGTTCATCACCGTGCGTTCCGCCTCGGCCATGTTCACACCGAAGTCCTCGACGAGCAGCCTCATCTTGGACTCGATCTTCGATCTCTCCACCTTTTTTCCTTTTGATTCCATCTTATGGGAGATTCTTTCAACCGCTTCTGTGAGATCCATTTACATCTCCAAGGGATCATGAACTTCGGCGAGGTTATAAAGCATGACGATACGGAGTGAAAATATTGGCTTCAGACAAACCCTTATGTACCCCTGAAAAGAGAAATTTTCTTCATGACCGTAACAGCAGACAGCACGATAATGGAACTTTTACATGAAAAACCCGACTCCGCAGATATTCTCTTTCGTTTCGGGATGGGGTGCCTCGGGTGTGCGCTGGCACGTGGGGAGACGATCCGGGAAGCAGCGATGGCACATGGTATCCCGCTGAAAGAATTATTGAATGCGCTCGGTATCCAGGAAGAATCAATCAGGTGATCATCAATACGGGTCACCATTCCATTTCTCCCAAATCTCTCAGCCGGATCGATGGGATATGTCATCTTCTGAATGCCGCACACCCTCTTCCTTATATCCGTGCGGCTTTTGCCCGATCCCCGCGCCCCCCTCTCAACTCACGCATCTACCAAATATGTCATCGGGGAATCAGCTCACCTTCAGTCATCTGAATCGAATAATAAAGCCTCCATTCCTGAAGTTACATCGAGCTCATCCTGCCCCTCATCTTCCCGATATTGCGTATCCGTCATGAATCAGAATAAAAAGTACACCTGAGAACCAGGGATTCACGATATTGTTCGTTTAAAGTGATCGGATCGACCGTTCTGGTCATATGCATGCAGTTCCATGATAACGAACGCAACAACGCCTCTGATCGATTCTCATCGTGTGCAGCGGATTCCTTAAAGCTCTTCCCAGGAGAGCCAGCGAATCGCAGCAGGAGGCGCTGGAGCGGCGGGGCAAAGCTCCGTCGAGCGTTCATCGATCGAGTGAGGGGCAAAAAAGTTCACCAATTTTTTCATTTAAAGTCCATTCTTTCCAATATCTGAACAATCGGGTAACGTCCTGTACTTTTGCTCATAGAAATGGGATACCCCCTCTTCCATGTGATCCATTTCAGAAGTTCGTTCGGTATTGATTCAGGGAAGGAGATTACGTATAGGATAGACGTATCGGCTATATGCGGTCCGTCATACCCTGCAGACTGTGATCGAACGATGCAGGTATGTCCAGTTGATGCGCCTGCCGATAGAGCCAATCCTTCACTTAATCCGGTCCTGACCTCTCCCACAGCGCTTTGAGCTCCCTGAGGGTCGCTTCAGGATTTCTTTTCAGATACTCGGCGATTCGGGGATAATGCACCAGGGGGCAGCTGCTGCAGCTCCAGACCTTTCCACCCGCGGAACTGTTCACGAAAGACCCGAGTTCGGGGTCCCTGCAGGGATAGAACGGGCAATAGCAGAAATCGCAGCTCTGTCCACTGAAGTGGCACGGGTAATACGGACAGGAATCGGGTGACCATAGGGCCCAGTGCGCTCCTCCATATCTGCTGAATACGAAGAGCGTGGGTTTTTCTGTCGCGATTGTGCCCTGCTGCCTCTTCAATGCCTCCTGCACCCCGAATCGAACCGCGCTGTGAATCCGCTTACCTGCCTCGGTGAGCGACCCAGCATAGGTATGTTTCACCGGCCCCTCACAGGCAGCGATGACGCCGTCTGTCGTTGTGCCTGCAAAGCCGTGGCCCAGATCCCTGAGAGCGAGTGCCTTTGCTTCGGTCACGGTGATGATCGATTCGAGAAGGGCGGCATCCGAGAGCCCTTCGCTGCTGTGCATGATGACATTGATGGTACCTTCATCCGATGGGTCGGGATGGGTGACGCCGGCAGTAACGAAGCAGGTAATAAAGTCATGCTGCATGACGCAGGCGTCCTTCATCTCAACTGCGGTGAGAAGGCCGTAGAAGTCCCTCGGAAAACCCTCCTCCACGACACGAAGCCATAGATACCGTTCGGGATCCGCGTGATCCCAATCGGCCGGGACGGTACTGTTGACTATCGTCCTTACCCTGCCCAGACCTCCACCCACACCCGTGCTCGCGGCTGTGAACTCTCCGCGGAGGAAGAGTGTGGATCCGCGAAAGAAATACCTCATCCCAGGTCGTATCTGACCCGATCCTTCAATTCCTGCCGTTTTCCGGCATTCCAGCCGGAGACATCCTGCAGGTAGCCTGTGACCCTGCTGATCTGGACCACATCGTGGGAGCCGCAGATGGGACAGACCGACACCCCGCAGAGGGGGCAGTAATCTATACCGGGGACGATGTCATGCGAGCACTGCGCATGGTCCAGCGGACACATGATGGCGAGCCGCTGCTCCCCGCAGACCGGACAGGGCGTCGTATCCACGATGAAATGGCACCCGGGACACTTGTAACGACGCTCTGCCAGAGGTATATCCTCGAGTCTTCTGTACTTCTCTACCAGTCTCCGCTGCTCCTCCCTCCATTCCATACCGAATGATATGCAGGGAGGGGATATATGCGTCTTTTGTCACAGAGGCAGAGCTCAGATTGAAATTCACCCGATACCTGGTGCGGGTGATGCAAATGGACGAGTCCGGTTCGAAAAGAACGACGATCCCTGAACCCGCTTACCGTGCATACAGCAGATTCATCAGATATCGGTTATCCGGGGATTCACCTTCATGAATCAACCCTGGTTGAACTCTGTTACGAACCGGATCGATTGAAGGGGACAATCCCTCTTTGCGAATAAAAGTACATCACGATTCGAGGGGTTTTGAAAGTGCCGTCCATCGATCTTCAATGTTAAAAACAGCGGCATATCTATGGTTTTTCTTGGCATCGAACGCGCCGGGGGGCGACGCTCTGCTCCACACCTGCTGCTCCCGCGCACATGTGTGCAACCCCCCGTTCTGTTATTCGACGGCCTTTGGGCGATCGGGAATCGAATTTATTAAGCCACGGCGTTCGATCCGGTCGCTTAAACGCGCGATATCGTTAATTAAGATCTCTGAATGCGACCCACCGGTTACCGGATATAATATCTTGTCGGGAATAGGGCAGGGTCCCTTTCACCGCGCCAGATCCCTATTCTTCTGAGTGACAGACCTTATGGAGTGCCTCCGCACCCTTCCCGGGCTCAGGGGCCTCGTATATCGCCCGACCGACGATCACACCATCTGCGTGCCTGAGGACCTCTGTCAGGTCGCCCCCCTGTGCTCCGATACCTGGTGCATAGATCTTCCTCCTCCCCACGATCATTCGTAGCCTCTCGATCCGCTCCGGTCGTGTCGCCGGTGCGATGATCCCGTCAGCACCAGCCTGGACCGCGAGTAGCGCGATCCGCTCCGAAACATGGTCGCGGTAGAATTCTACTGCGCCCGGATGGCTCATCTCGGCCACGACAAAGCAACTGCCACCGAATTTCTTCGCCACCTCGATGCATGCCATCACCGAGTCTCCCCCCGGGAATCCGTGCACGATCACGCCATCGAAGCCGGACCGAAACGTCTCCTCGCAGATCAGGGTGTTTGTGTTCGGAATGTCCGCCACCTTGAAATCAGCGATGAGGGGGCGCCCGATTTTTTTCAAATCTCCTGCGATATCGATTCCGGTGGAGAGCACCAGCGGATAGCCGACTTTGATCATATCCACGAAGGGCGCGCACTCTGTGGCGACATTCAGCGCCCTCCTCCTCTCCGTAACATCCAGGGAGAGGATCAGTTCAGCCATGGGTCAGCCTCTCGAGTACGGCCGCCACGAGCAGCGGCAGGGTGATGGTCGCATCTCCGTATACTGTCACCGCCTTCGCATCCGAAGAGAGCTTTCCCCACGAGCGGGCCTCGTCCAAAGTGGCGCCTGAGAGTCCGCCCAGGTCAGGTCTGTCCCCCGTCAGCTGAATCGCGTAATCGAACCCCTTCGGAGTGATGAGCATGCTCTGAAGGATATAATTCTTCGGGACTCCGCCCCCCACGAGAAGTGCACCCGCCCTCTCCGCTGCATAACAGAGATCGAGCAGCTCCTTCATATCGGCACAGGCATCCAGGATGAATGGTCTGCTCTGCGAATGCAGATATATCTGCAGTCCGAGTATCGAGTCCTGTATTGCAGGGCAGTATACCGGAATCGAGTGCCGGGCTGCGGTGGCAAGGATGCCGCCTGCCAGCTCTTCCCCGATCCTTCGGAGTAAAAAAGAGATCGACACCTGTCTATCCGGTAAATCACCGAGCATATCCCGCAAGAACTCCTCAAGACGCAAGAACGCATCGTCTGGCAGGAATACGTCATAGATGCGGTTCAGCCCCATCCCGCGAAGTTCGTTATCCGTACTTGCGATGTTGCCATGAAGGTGCGTGCATCCGATCCCCTCGACGATGTCATGCACGGCATTCGCCCCCGTGGTGACCAGCACATCGATCATGCCCCTCTCGATGAGGTCGGCGACGATGCCACCCATCCCCGCCGGCACCATCGCCCCCGCGAGGCCGAAGAAACGGGTCGTTCTGTCATCCCTGAGCATATCCTCATAGATGCCTGCTGCCCGCGAGAGGGCACCGCCATTGTAGGCGCCTGCCCGCCCCATCTCCTCCACGAGTTCACCCACGCTCATGCCAGGTCTGAGACGGATCTGCATCACGGGTTCAACTGCAGTCATCCGCGCAATCCTCTCATCATCTCCCATATTGTGCCCGCCTCTTTATCTATCTCTCGCACCTTCTGAAGGGCATTCCACTTCCCGAAGCCTGACGAGTGGCATGGCGATGTGCCTTCTCGCACAGGGCGGGGTCTCTTTCCAGCAGGGTTCCAGCTTCCTGCTGACCTCCACGATCTCTGCCTCCATGCTTCTCGATCGGCACGTCCTGCATTTGTAACCCTTGCCCTTTCCCGCACTCGTCATCCGCCGGTTGCATATTGCGCAGACCGGTGGTCTCATCTGGCATACCCTGGAGACGGCCAGAACCTTCATCTTTTCCAGATTTATACTCCCTTTCTTGAAACTCCCGGCGACCTTCACAGAATCCCCTGGTATGAGGAGGCGGACGATCTCCCTGAAGTTCTTGGTCGGTTCGTATGCCATGCATCTGATCGTGATCCCGTGCCTCTTCAGCGCAAACCAGACATGACCCCCTGGCTCCGTCTTGGGTGCGGATGCCACCAGACCCTCGAGGAGATATGACCTATTCTCCTGCAGCACCGCTCCCGGAGAATCGATCAGGTGAGCATCTGTTCCCTGGTTCGTACAGAAGATCTGTTCGAAACCGGCCTCCTCTGACTGAACGAATGCCCTCGCATATGCGACCCAGAATGGGCTTTCACCCCTGATGCCGAAGAGGACCGGATCCGGCGTATGCGGTGCACACACAACGAGATCGTTTGCGCGATCCACCGTATCCCATGTATGGGGGTAGGTTGCCGCATCTGCCAGGAAGAATGATCCCCTGTCCAGTCTCCGCGGAGTTCCAAGGTTCTCTTCCTTCCTGTATACAAGGATCTCGAACGTATGGTCCTCGAGCTGGCTGCAGACGGCAGCGGTTGCACCGATGAGACCTCTTCCATTCTTGTAGCCTTTATAAAGGGCACCCGCGCCCTCCAGAATCTCGATCGCCTCGCCGAGCTCGCAGATATCCTTCACTACCCTCTCGTAAAACTCGGCCGGCGGCCTCTCTTTGGTGACGACGACTCCCGGATGAGTGTTCTCCGCCTCGAAATCCGCCATCCTCTCGACTACCCCGCAGGCGATTCTGAACGCGAGCTCCGGATCACCCTCCACGTCGAGTGCCACTGCCGCGTTACCCCTTGTTTTGTAGGGGATATTCGGGTTGAGACGGATGAGAAATAGTCTCTTCACATAAAAAGAGGCGCTCCTGAGCTCCCTCGCAAGTGCAGTACCTATGTACGTGGTGCACATACGGAGTGGAGAGTCCGTATCGTCGATACCGATGAGCATGACCCATTATTTAATTACCTCCAGCACTATATCGATTTTTTAAGGGAATGATCGAGAACAGACTGACCCAGATAGTCTGCAGTGTGCTCTTCATGGCAGACTTTGCCGTCTCGGAGCGGTGCACCATCAGACCGAGGAGCTTCGATCTCATCGCGGTCCGGGATGACAGGGGGCTCGTCATCAGGATCTCTCCTCATATCGATGGCATAACTGAGGAGGTCGCGCATGATCTCGATAGGGTGAGCCGGTATCTCAGAATGGTCCCGCTCATTGTAGGTGAACGTGCGAGGGATACACCGCTCAGAAGGGGTGCAGTCTATCTCAGATATGGGATACACGCGGTGAGCGTTGCCACACTCCACGATTATCTGGTGGAGCACGTGCCGCCGCTCGTGTATATTTTACCAGGCGGACCGTACGTGAACATCGACGGTTCCGAACTGCGGAGACTTCGGGAGGGGCATCAGCTCTCGCTCGGGGATCTGGCTCACCTGCTCGGTGTCTCCAGAAGAGCAATCAGCAAGTACGAAAGTGGCATGGGCACCTCGCTCGACGTCGCGATCCGGCTCGAGGATCTCTTCGATACCGACATGGTGGTCCCCATCGACCTCTTCAGCTACACCTCCCAGTTCCCGCAGGAGGAGGCGATGGAGTCACCTGCAATACAGGCCGAGCTGGGGAGGATAGGCATGAAGGTGCACACGGTTCAGAGGGCGCCATTCGAGGCGCTGGTCGTCTTCCACGAGCACCGTATACTCACCGGATACGGAACGGCGGAGCGAGTGGTGAGACGCGCCTCCCTTATTGGCAATATCTCCAGGATCGTGAGGACGCACGCAATGTGCATCATAAAGGACTGCGATAAAGAGAAGAAGATAGGAAACACGCTGGTACTCGGAGAGAAGCGATTAAATTGGGTAGAAGATGGTTTTGAACTCATAGAGATGATCCAGAAGTAACAATTTTTATATAGAACCACAATACACCTTTTTTACGCAACGTGGTGATAGACATGTCACAGCTCGCAGGACAGCCAATTTTAATCTTGAAGGAAGGCAGCTCGAGGACCCGGGGGCGCGACGCGCAGGGTTCCAATATTGCGGCTGCCAAGGCAGTTGCAGGTGCAGTGAGGACGACGCTCGGTCCGAAGGGTATGGACAAGATGCTGGTGGACACCATCGGCGATGTCGTGATCACGAACGATGGTGTGACCATTCTGAAGGAGATGGACATCGAGCATCCTGCCGCAAAGATGATGGTGGAGATCGCCAAGACGCAGGACGATGAAGTCGGCGACGGTACCACGACCGCAGTCGTGATCGCGGGAGAACTCCTGAAGAAGGCAGAGGAACTGCTCGATCAGGACGTGCACCCGACCGTGATCGCTCATGGCTACCGGATGGCGGCCGAGAAGGCGAACGAGATCCTGGACAGGATGGCGATCGAGGTCAGGGCATCCGATCATGCAATGCTGAAGAAGATCGCCGACACAGCGATGACAGGCAAGGGTGCCGAGGCAGCGAAGGACAAACTCTGCGATCTGGTGGTGAAGGCAGTCACGATGGTCGCCGACGAGAACGGGACCGTCGATATAGACAATATCAAGATAGAGAAGAAGGTGGGCGGCTCCATCGAGGATACCGAGGTCATCGAGGGGATGCTCGTCGACAAGGAGCGGGTACACCCGGCGATGCCGAAGAAGATCGAGAACGCGAAGATCCTTCTACTGAATGCACCGGTCGAGTTCAAGAAGACCGAAGTGGACGCGGAGATCAACATCACGAGTCCTGATCAGCTGCAGGCGTTCCTGGACGAGGAGGAGCGGATGATCAGGTCGATTGTGGACAAGATCGTCCAGAGCGACGCCAATGTCCTCTTCTGCCAGAAGGGTATCGACGACATCGCGCAGCATTACCTCGCGAAGGCAGGGATACTCGCCGCAAGGCGTGTGAAGAAGAGCGACATGGAGAAGCTTGCCCGTGCGACCGGTGCGAGTGTGGTGAGCAGTATCGATGCGATCACCCCGTCAGAACTGGGTAGCGCGGGTCTCGTGGAGGAGCGGAAGGTGAGCGGCGAGGCGATGATCTTCATCGAGAAGTGCGAAAACCCGAAGGCCGTCTCGATCATGGTCCGTGGAGGGACGGAACACGTGGTGGACGAGATCGAGAGGGCGCTCGACGATGCGATCAATGTGGTCAGCGTCGTGATGGAGGACAAGAAGCTGGTACCGGGAGGGGGCGCACCGGAGATCGAGACCGCCCTGAAGCTCCATGACTATGCGGCCACCGTGGGTGGAAGGGCCCAGCTCGCGATCGAGGCGTTTGCCACCGCGCTCGAGATAATCCCGAGGACTCTTGCAGAGAACGCGGGGCTCGACCCCATCGACACGCTGGTGGAGCTGAGAGCGGCCCACGAACACAGAAACAGAAATCACGGCCTGAATGTATTCACCGGCAAGGCGGTGGACATGCTCGAAGAGGGAGTCGTCGAACCGCTCCGTGTAAAGACGCAGGCGATCTCGAGTGCGTCAGAAGCAGCGGTGATGATCCTGCGTATCGACGATGTGATCGCAGCCAGCAAGATGAGCAAGGAAGAAGCCCCCACGCCGCCCGGTGGAAGGGGCGAGATGGGCGACATGGGCGGCGAGTTCTGAAACCCAATCTTTTTTCCCCAGAAATTTTATACCTGATACCGTATCATTAGCCACTATGGGCGAGCGGTTCGTCTACACGAAATACCGAACCACCTGCTACAACTGCGGTATCGAGGCGGATCAGATCATAAAGGCGGTGAGGTCGCAGGCGCAGGTGATCTGTGCCAATTGTGGTGCGACACGTATCTTCCTGCCACGGACCTCGGAGGTGGGGAAGAAAGGCCTCTATACCCCGATCGGCTGTTACGACCTCTGGGAATTGGTCGCCAAGGCCCCATGCAGGAACTGTGGTATCGAGGGGCCGCATGATCTCGCCATCGGCTGCAACCACTTCACGGTCAGATGCCGCAACTGTGGATTCACTCACTTCTTCAGGTTCAACCTCGAATTCATCGGTAAATGTCCCATCGAGCTGGAAGAGTCAGTGTGAGGGGCAATGGTTGTTATCCGCCGCATTCGGCCGGATAATTCAGTTTTCATGGTGTGCATGTGCGCCCTGACCGGTGTGCTCATTCAACCGCATACAGAAATGCAGCCATGACGCGGCGATGCAAACCCTCTCAAGGATCATGAGACCCCCTGCACTGATGGAAAACGTACCTGCATACGAGCATACTGACCGACTCCAGATTTTTTCCATCTGAATCTGAAAGGAAACAGGCGTTGTTCGTTTTCCTCTGAAAAATTGTACCGACGGATTTTCCTTTGAGAGGAGTCAAATCCGATCACCCCCTCCCTGAATCAATCCCGAACGAACTTCTGAAATGGGTCACATCGACGGGGGGAAGTGACATTCTCCTTCTGTGAATAAAATTTCAGCGGGGGATTTCCTGTTTTCAGAGAGAGGGACAAATCGACCTTCGATGGTAAGAAGAGTAATTTTCTGGCCCTTCTCTCAATCGATGAACGCTCCAGTGGGCTCCTCCCCCGCCTCTCCATTGCCACCGGCTGCGATCTCCCTGATCTGTCTTTGGAAGGCCTTCGAGTGATCGGAATCGCATGCATGAGGCCACAGATTTCGATTCGATCGCTTCAAAAGAGCGATATCGTGAATCCCTGGTTCTCGGATGTACTTCTGTTCTCAGTCATGATGGATACGCGATCTCGTGAAGATAGGGGGAGGAGAACCTCGATGAACCTTCGGGATGATGAGGCTTACATTCGAATCTGTGCATCCGCAGGAAGTGGATCAGGATTCTGGATCGTATGGGAGTTCCATGATGCGAGCTGGAGGATGGACCCATCCCTCCAACAAAAAAAAGGTTTTTTTGTGG
>JARYLJ010000023.1 GCA_029907705.1 Methanomicrobiales archaeon | reverse complement strand
TGGCCGTGGACTTCAATCTGCTGATTCCGTTCCTGCCAGCCGCACCTGCAGGATGGACGGCAGATGAACCGACCGGCGGGAGATTCACCGCGCAGGATGGATCCTGGAGCATGGTGAGCAGGCAGTACAGCAACATCGCTGATGAGAGAAAAGATGCATCGATAACGATTGTGGATTCGGCATATCTCGCAGTCGGCGGATGGGAGGCGTGGAAGACCTTCACCACAGTCGAGACGACGGACGGGTATTACCGATCGGATCAGGTGGCAGGATTCCCGGCGTGGGAGACCTATTCCAAACCCTCTTCATACGGTAAATGGATCGGGATCAATGAACGTTTCATGGTCTATGTATCCATCGACGACGGGACCAAGGCCGATCTTGACCTCTTCGTCAATGCGATCAATTACCGTGGCATTGCTACCCTCGGATAAACCTTTTTTTCTTCCCGTGATTGCTCGTTTCGTGGCAATAAAAAGATAGTCGCGTAACAGGATTCACCGGGATATTCCGCTGCAGTCTTCACCCACCTGACCGGTATACCGGATCATAAAAAGTGGCCTCAGAGCGACACGGATGGAGTGAAACGGAGCCCGCGGGTCTTCCTATGGCCGAAATGAGCGCCTTTGATAAACCCCGAAAGACGCCTCCGACACGCCGGTATCGCAAGCGGACCACGGAGATCGCCCCCCCAATCCGAATCGCCCTTAAATCCAACTGAGGGCATAAATATTATTCCATCGGGGAGACTGGATATCTGCTCCCCTTCGAATTAAAAGAGATATAAATCCTGAAATTGATGATGGTGATATATTCAGGCGGTCTCCGTAACCCGAAATTACTCCTTCTCCTGTTTGAATGCATGGGCGAGGTGCCTGACGACGACCACATCGCCGATGCTCTTGATCATGCGGTAGGGTATCTTGATGCCACGAAAGCCCTTCACATCGACGAATTCGGGATTGAGATTCCCTACTGCGATGGAGTCCATCTTCTTCCCGTCGACATCGATCACCACATCTTCGATGTCGCCCACATATACGGCCTTATCGGTATATACGGACAGTCCAAACAGTTCTGTAATCTGCGTTCTCATGCCGGCTCTCCTCCAACCTGCTCTTTTCAGTTTATATATTATGATGGTTAAAAAGATAATGCTTCGTTATGAAAAGCTCGTTAAGGATTGGCACGCTGTTCGGCATACCCATACAGCTCCATTTCACTTTCCTTCTGGTCATCCCATTATTCACATGGATCATCGGGAGCCAGATTGAGTTCTCCATCAGTTTCATATCCAGCCTCTTTGGGGGATTCGATGATGCGATCATCAAGAACAATCCCTACATCTTCGGGTTCCTTGTCACCGTCGGTCTATTTCTGGGGGTGCTCGTACACGAGCTTGCTCACTCGCTCATCGCGAAGAAGAAGGGGATAAAGATACATAACATCACGCTCCTCATCCTCGGAGGAGTCTCCTCTCTCGAGGAGGGGATACCCGATCCCCGTGTGGAGTTGCCGATGGCCCTGGCCGGACCCCTCACCAGCCTATCTGTGGGTATATTATGCTGGCTCGGCGTCATCGCCATCCAGGCGGTCTCTCCTCCGGACCACATCACCGGTGCATTCGTCTACACTCTGGGTTATCTCGCCGTCCTCAACGTGATGCTCTTCGCCTTCAACCTGCTGCCGGCGTTTCCCATGGACGGGGGAAGGGTGCTCCGTGCCTGGCTCGCAAAGAAGATGCCCCTCCGTAAGGCGACAAAGATTGCCGCGGATGTGGGGAAGGGTTTTGCGATCCTCTTTGCCGTGCTGGGTATCATTGCATTCAATCCGATCCTGATCATCATCGCATTCTTCATCTATATTGGTGCGGGACAGGAATTCTCCGTATTGAGATACCAGATCCTCCTGAAGGATCTCACGATCGGTCAGGTGATGAACACACCCGTGGTGACGGTATCGCCCGAACTCCCTGTCCCGCGCCTCATCGAGCTGATGTATACAACAAAGCACCTGGGTTTTCCGGTCGTCGACAGGGGCCAGCTGATAGGCATCGTGGCACTCGCCGATGTCCAGAAGAGATCCACGATCGACCGGGAGGCGCTGCAGGTGAGGGATATCATGACCCGGGAGGTACTCACCCTCCCGCCTGATGCATCCCTGATCGAAGCGTTCAAGCTGATGTCTGCCAGACAGATCGGCCATATACCGGTGACAGCAGGGGGTGCAATCCTGGGGATCGTGACAAGGACGGATATCCTGCGGGTAATGGAACTGCAGGAGATCTGAGGGCTTCGACAGGGCCGGTCCGATCGCTGAGATCCGGCCCGATTGCCTGACCGGGTGATGACTTCATCTGAACAGTCCTCTCAGTTACGGAGGAATACAACCCGAGAATATGGCGAGGGACACGTCTTCGGTTTTCCTACAGCGTGAGCCTGCTCTACCCCCTGATCCGTTCGGTTCTGCGAAACATCCCGTGGGGAGCAGGTATATGCGATGTCCTTTGTTTTCCCTGTCTTATTTTTCGATCCGATTCAAAAGAATTCTTTCAATTATTTAGATAAGAAAGAGCAATCGCAGTCCGATAGCAGGTTCCTCCCCGTCGGTGGGTGAGATGCCTGGCCGCTCGTTCCCCGGCATTCCCTCGGATACCACACTTCCCGAACCTCACTGCGCCCTGCGGTACCCAACTTATCGCAGCCTTCGCGTACTGACCGCAGGCTTGTGACGGAGATGCCGCGCCGGCTTTTAAACGAACCATGAACCTTGCCACCGGCCCACCTTCAACAGAGGAGTGAGGCACCATCCTTTTCACCCCTTCCCTGAACCGCTCCCGAAAGAATCCGCTGTCCTGAGTCATACTGACAGGAGTATGGCACTTCCTGTCCGCGAGTAAAAGTACATCGGGAGATTTCCTGATTTTTCAGAGAGCGGAACAGATCGGCTATCGATCGGAAGATGATAAAAAGTTTTCTGGCTCTTCTCTCAATTGATGAACGTTCAAGGTAGAGACGCTTTGTTCCGCCCCGCCGCTCCGGCGCTTCTGTGTGCGATTCCGCCGGTCTCTCATGGATCGAACTTCCTGAGATCCGCCGCACGGACAGGGAGATATGACAGAGTGCGGTCTGTTCGTCATTCCGAAAACTGCATGCATATGGCGAATACGTTCGATCTGGTCGCCCTGAAACGAGCGATATCGTGAATCCCTGATTCTCGAATGTGCCTTTATCCGAGGTGGCGATGATTCCCGCGATCTCTAAAAAGATGATGGAGAGGAGAAGATCGATGGACCTTCAGGAATGGAGGGGCAATATGTTATTGAACCGCACATGATCCCTCTCCCTCGGGTCAGGGGAATTCCCGTAAGATACAGGAAGAGGTCTCAATCGAAGGAGATGAAGCCGTCGATTGGTGTCACTCCTGCCACCGCTCTGAATGCCTCCAGTCCGGAAAATGGCCTGACGGCGGCGATCGAACCCGCCTTCCTCCGCCCGACATTCGGGATCCATGGCAACGCGCTCACTGGAAGCCGGTTCACCCTCACAGGTACCGGGAGTGCGGTGATCGATCGCATCCCGTGGTCCACCACCACCACATCGATCACCTCTCCCCTCCTCAATTCCAGCGGTACACCGACGAGTATCGGGTACGAGCCGAGCTGCCGGCCGAAGGAGACCTCCCCCGCCTCCTCGATCACCACCTCTCTGAGAAGTGTGCCGACTGGAAAGACCCTCCGCAGCATGGGGAGATCGAACTCCCTTCTCACCATCTCCTTGAACCTCTGAAACTCGCGTCTGTACCTCCCCAGCGTGTTGTCCAGGAACGCCGGGGTATCCTCGAAGAGCATCAGCTGCCGGATGTTCACACGCCTGACGAGCCACCCTCTCCTCTGGACCTCCCTGAGAAACTCCATATTCAGCCTGTACGTATCGGACGTCTCGCCGGCAAGCCCCGAGACAAAGTTCAGGCCCGGCAGGAGATGCGGTATTCCCCCCTCCCTGGCGGCGCCCACCTGATTGATGATATGGATGGCATCCATCACCTCTTCTGGCATCGCCTTCAGGTTGTTCGCCCTGACGACCGCCGGATCGGCGGTCTCCATCCCTATGGCGGCGACATCGCCTGCGGTGTGATGCCTGACGATCGCCCGCAGTGCCTCCATCGCCGCCTCCGGGTGCCTTGCAATCGTTGCAGGGCTCACATTGTCGATGTGCAGGGTCTTCAGGTGAGGGGCGGCCTTCCTGATCCCCCTGAAGAGCTCCTCCAGGTTCTCCGGCGATGGTTCCGGGAACTCCTCATCGGCACCTGTGCCGTACACGAGGATATCCGGCTGCCTTCCAAGCCTGAAATAGAGTGCGCCTCGCGTATAAAGGGCCTTCACCTCGCTGACGATCCCTGCAGCGGAGCGGTAACGAGGGGGGCCGTAGAAACGTTCCGTGCAGAATGAGCACCCGCCTCTCAGGGTCCGCGGGCAGCCGGTGGCGGTCTCGAGCTCGCACATCACATGAGGAAATGAGGGGTGCTGCCGGACGATGATGCTCCCCAGCACGCTCCAGCGATCGACAGAGTGGTAATCCGGCTCCGCCACAGGTTCTCCGCCACTGAGCAGTGCGTCGAGGGATTCGGCGAATGGCCCCTTCAGCACCGCGTCGAACCCAGAGATCGAACGGCGCAGCGCCACCCTCCCCCCTTCACCCGCATAGCCGAAGACCACCGGCCCACCCAGGATCTTGAGAGGGCCCTTCAGCTGGCTGCCTGTCTGCTGAATCTCTGTCAGCGTGGCGGGTCTTCCTCCCAGATATTTTCCGGGCACAGTGGTGCCGGCGACCATCACCAGCACCTTCGCATCCCTGAAGAGCCTGAGGAGAGATGGGTCCTGCCTCAGCTGATCGATGGTGAAGTACCTTGGTTCCAGGCGATGCTCCCGGAGGACTCCGGCGGCATAACGAACGAAGGGCGAGATATACGGCGGCACGCCGAGGCAGGCAGGCTCGTCGATATAACCGTCGAGAATGATTCCGTCAGAGCTCATGCCCAATCAGCTTCAGGAGCTTTCTCGCCCAGATGAGCTTTCCCCTCTTCACCGGATTCACACCCACATCATCCAGATCGAATCCCAGGATCGTGACCTCCTCTGCTCCGAGCGCGTGTGCGGTGAAGACCGGGCGATCTCCGTCGCTGAAGCCGCCGAAGTTGTATATCCCCTCCAGGGGCCTCGCCTGCGTCGTCCCCACCAGCGGACCCCTGAACCTCGGGACCCAGTACCGGAGCAGCGGCATGTTGTCGCCATGCGCATGAACCACGAGGACAACGCCGTTCTCGTTCATCTCCTCGTACATCTCCGTAGCGCCATCCAGGTCAGTGAAGATCGCATCGGGGAGGACGCCATGCTCCTCGAGTACCAGGGAGGCGGCATCTGCGGCGAGCACCGTGCCCTTCAGCCGGTGAAGTTCGTCCACCAGGCAGGGTGCGTTGCCGCATACTGTGACCTGTCTGTCCCTTATCAGCGACTCCAGTACGGGTAGATCGTCCCTTTCGAGGAGTGTCTGCAGCATTAGCGCTGCTTCCTCGTCTTTCGCACGGTCGAACGAGAAATAATCGAGTATCTCCCTGTAATAGGGCTCCCATTCCTCAAAGTTCGAAAATTTCCCTTTCTTCCTCTTTCTTCTCAAGCCCGACAACCTTCATGAATCTTCGGAGGAGTGCCTCCTGGACGAGCATCAGCAGGTCCTCCTTCGACTTCACCGTGCTGAAGAAATTCAGGGGTATCGCGGCGGCAGCCATCGTCGCATGACCGCCCGCATCTCCGATATCGCCATACGCCTCGTGGAGCACATTGCCGATATGCAGCCTTATGTCGCGGTTCCGTGCAGAGATGATGATCGTTGTCTCGCTGATCCCATACACCATGGCGGTGTTCACCCCTTCGAGTGTGATCATCAGCTCCGCTGCCTGTGGAAGTGCATCCCTGTTCCTTATGTAACCCACATTCGAGAATAGATACCCGCTCCTGATCTTCCGGTTCCTGATCGCACTCCCCAGAATGTCCATCGTCTCCTGCGAGAGTGCAGGGGAGGTGATCTTGTCCATGAGCTCTGCATCCGTAAAGGGTATCAAAAAGGCTGCATGGATCAGATCGCTCGGCATTACCCCCCTCCTGAAATCCCTCGTATCTGCCCTTATGCCATAATAAAGTGCGGTTGCCACCTTCTTGCTGATCGGAATCTCCAGCTCCCGGAGATACTCCGTCATAATCGTCGCGGTGGCGCCGACCTCTTCGCGCACATCCACGAAATCCGCCCTTCCGACCTTCTCTCCTCCGTTCTGGTGGTGATCGATGATTGCGATGAGGGGGGTCTCCTTCTCCAGGTCATTGTTGACACCGGGCGCAGACGCATCCACCAGTGCAAGATAGTTGCACTCCTTCAGCACCGCCTCGGTAATCCTCTCCATCTTTATATCCAGCAGGTTGACGAATGCACGGTTCTCCTGATGCCCGATATCCCCACTGTACAGGATGCGTGCAGAGAGCTTCCTGTCGCTCGCCTCCTGTGCGATCGCCATAAGCGCCATTGCACTCGAGATCGCGTCCGGATCTGGATTCGAATGGGTGACAATGCCCAGCGTCCCTTCCTTCGCCGCGAGGAGTTCGTACAGCTCCCTTGCCTTCCTGGCGGACTGGAACTTTCGGACATATTCGATCACCTCCTGCGCCACGACCTGCTGAGGATATACGACCAGGTCCGCACCCGCATCCTCGAGCAGCTTGATGCTCACCGGATCGACGGCTCTGGCGATGATATATGCTTCACGCTGCATCTGCCTGATTGTGCGCACCGCAGCGATATTCGCATCCTTGTCGTTCGCCAGCACGAGGGCGATGGAGAAGGGAGGGACATCGGTTAGTAGCTCGGGATTCTTGAGGTCGCGGACCATTGCATTGTATTTCTGGACCCTCAGATCTTCCACTCTCTTCTTGTCCCGGTCGAATATCAGTATCTCCGAGGTATCCTTCAGGAGCTCCTCGAGAATGTTATACCCTGTGCTTCCGCACCCGAAGATGGCATATCTGATCATCTGGTTCGGGCTCTCAGAAATCGGTTCAGGCATCGCAATATTCTCTATTCTCCCGTCATATTAAACAATCCGAAAATTTTATCAGGAATATGCCACCACATAATTAGGCCTTGGGCCTGTAGCTTAGTCAGGAAGAGCGACGGACTCTTAATCCGTAGGCCAAGGGTTCAAATCCCTTCAGGCCCGTCGGCATTTCCCCATTTTCTGAGTTTCCACAATGCATTGACCGCCTGATTCCCTTACTGCCTCGGAACACTCCTGGAGATATGTCCATGGGGGGAGGGGAATACCCTCTATCCATTACCGATGGTGGTGAACTGTGAAAAGGCCATTCACTGCCGACTCTGTGCCGGAACCACTTTTCTGGTATCTTTCGTATTGGTATTCCTCCTTTTACCAGCAAAGACCCGATGATAAGATATCACCCATGCGGCATTTCCATCCGATATCGTCAGGGCGTGCCCTTCAGTGCCGGCCGTATGGGTGAACTCCCGCCCGCTGGTGTCCTCCTATTCGTGAACCGGACCAGTAACCCCCGATTTCGGAAGGGTAAGCCCCACCATACATCCGAAGTTATTTCTGCTATCATCCACAATCATCGCTTATGCAGTACTCCGAGGGGCAGCTCGGGCGCGTCTTTGTGATGAGGATCGATCACGGCGAGGATCTGCTCGAATCTCTCCAGCGCTTCCTGCAGGAGAAGGAAGTCCGGGCAGGCATGCTGCTATTCCTGGGCGCACTCGAGGAGGGGGCGATGGTGACGGGTCCGGAACAGCTCGCGATCCCCCCTGTGCCGCACTTCGAAGAGATCTCCGGGGGATGGGAGATCTTCGGCGTGGCGACGATCTATACCGGTGAATCCGAGCCGAAGATCCACCTGCATGCCTCCGCAGGGAAGGGCGAACGCTCCCTCACCGGATGCCTGAGAGAGCGTGCGAAGGTCTATCTCGTCGTCGAGGCGGTCCTGCTGGAGTTCAGGAACCTCTATGCGAGGAGAGTGCAGAGCGCAACCCTCGGTATCAGCGTCCCTGCCCTGAAGAAGGATCTGAACCCGCCATCAGGTTTGAAATGACGAGGGAATCGGAAAGGGTCCGGTGCAGTTTTTTTGGAGAATAGAATGCAGAGATCTTCGGGCCGGGTGAGATCCAAATAACCGAGGTGCCTTCTTGGCCTGCAAATTAGGGATGAATACCTTTGCTGGATGACCGGCATCGCATATATCCAATGGGGAATGCTCATACATGGAGGATTCGGCGATCCTGGCACATGTGCCCACCCCATCTATGATAATATTCCGGCCTCTCCGGGTCCCCTGTGAGCGATGAAAAACGACACACAGACGTGGTACCATACCAAACGCACTTATTTTTTCGTAGAGTTGTGTGAAGAAGAGTCCATGACCGGGGCAGTCATATCGGATACTTGAATTGGAGGGGGAGGCCCAGGTCTTCTCCTGCCTCACATCTCGACCATCAGCCTTCCGGTTCCGGCGCATTCCTCGCAGATGATCGTCTGGGGACGTGCACCTTTTTTCCGAAGGCCCCGATGGATCTCACCCGTTCCCCTGCATATCGGACAGCGGATCTCCTTCACCTCGATCTCCTGTTCCTGCAGGAGCATACCGCAATGTTCGCAGTACTCCTCCCCATCTTCGATCCGCTCTCCACATTCCATACAATAAGGTGGCATACAATTGAACTATTATCAATTGTTATATATAAACTTATCTATAAAATAAAAATTATGATTTATTATTATTTAGTTAATATAAGGCCATATTTTTATAATATTTGAAATTTAACACCAATTTATCCTTAATTTTTAAGATCAAAAACCTGGGAGGATATGCTCATATCCCGAATTGACCCATGAGTAATGGCGTGAATCATGGAACAGAATCCCATTCAGATATATATGCAGAGGATGGGAGAGGCGATCCTCTCTATCGCCGGTGGTTTGAACCCGGCGCAGGCGGATGCTTTTCTGAAGGATCTGCTTGAAAAACGCCGTATCTATGTGGCAGGCGCAGGGAGATCGGGACTCATCGCGAGGGCGTTCGGGATGCGGCTCATGCACCTCGGCTTCGATGCCTACGTGGTGGGCGAGACGATCACACCATCCTTTCATGAGAGCGATCTTCTGGTGGTATTTTCAGGTTCTGGGGAGACACAATCGGTCGTATCCATTGCACGGGCAGCGAAGGAGATAGGAGGCAAGGTGTGCCTCGTCACTTCCATGCCCGATTCCAGAATGCATAGACTGGCGGATACAGTGGTTCAGCTGGGAGATCTGTCGGATCACTACGAAAGGGATCAGGCGAGTTTCGAGGTCAGGCAGCTGACGGGCAAGTACCGTTCCGTCTCCTCTGCCTTTGCCCCGCTGGGAACGATGTTCGAGACCCTGGCGCTCGTATTCTCGGATGCAGTCATATCCTCCCTGATGGACATGAGAAGCGAGGAGATCCCGAAGATTCGGGAGCGACTGACGAATCTGGAATGAGGGTGAATAAGAACATTGTTCCTCAAAGATCGGCGTTTGGCATCTCCCCCCTATTATTTATGAGTCGGCGACTGATCCGTTCCGGTCCAGTTTGCACCATTCGGCATCAGCCGGCGACCCGGTAATGATTCGGTGCCGATGCCTCCCTGTAGCTCTCCTCCAGATCTACAGATGGTGGGGTATACGGCTTCGGTCTGTACGAGAGCAGGGCCGTTATCTCCCTGCTGATCGACGGTGTGCGTTCCCGAACTAATGCCTCCTGCTCCTGAACCGTGATGCCATGGAGGTGGAGCTGTCTGTGGCACTCCGCACAGAGCACGAGCAGGGATCCCTCCTGCATCGCGGGAGTTTGTTCTGACAGGGATTCCCCATCGGGATACGTGTGCAGCTCCAGCCATTCCAGCGGCATTTCGTCGCCACAGAGCTC
The DNA here is from genome assembly GCA_029907705.1 of Methanomicrobiales archaeon. GTDB lineage: Archaea > Halobacteriota > Methanomicrobia > Methanomicrobiales > JACTUA01 > JARYLJ01. The sequence continues at coordinate 18,369 of JARYLJ010000023.1, read as the reverse complement.
GCACCTGCATGCAGCGGCCAGCTTGATCCTCTTCGCGCGGATGGGGTTCGTCCTGGCAAGTCGCAACACTGACATACCATTGCCTCAGCACCTGGCGGTGCGGATCATGACCTGATATGATGGATCATGCGCTGCACAAACGTTATATCTTACCCATCGACCATGAGCATCGGAGTAAGGTGATTTTTTTTAGCACCAGAAATGGAGGACCGGTGTGGCCCGAACCCGTCACCCGCCGAACGCGTTTGTGTTGGATGGATGAAAGCTCTTCGCACACCCTCGTGTGAAAAGCGGGATGATCACGCTGAAAACCGAAAAAGTCCATGAATCGGTATATCCCACCCGTTGATGAGGTTCTCTGTGTGCGGAGGCACCATGGAGATCGGAGACGGAGGGGCGACGATCGGGATGGACACACGGATGGGGGGTTCAGGACGCGGTCCGCATCGCTGATCGTGCTGATCCCCCGGTAGAAGATAAAAGGGGAGGCCAGAACCCGGTGGTGCGGCGAGATAAATTCACAGATTTTCCTGAGTGCACGAGAGTACGGGCGGCCGTGCAGCGGCCCTCAACTTCCATCATGAAGAGTATTAAGGCGTTTATCCTGCGGGAAAAGGTGATCCACGCCCATTATCGCACCTTCGAATGACCGGCGGTTTGACTGCGGAATTCCCAAAGAACAATATGCAAGCGCACCTCTCCGCCTCTTCATCATTATCTGTATGGCGGAGAGAGTCCCGCCTGTCCATCCTCATTTAAATATCCTGTGGCAGTACAGATCTGCACATGAACGGCGGCGATGAGGGCGGTGTCTGCAACTGGGTCGAGAAGGGCGTCGAGTGCGCGCGGAAAGGGGACTATCGCGAGGCGCTGAAATGCTGCGAGAAGGCGATCGAGATCGATCCCGAATCGGCTGAGGCCTGGCTCTGTAAATGCAATGCCCTCAAAGGAATGGGGAGAGAGGGGGAGGCACTGGAATGCTACGGGAGGGCAGTCCAGATCAATCCCGGAATCGCCCAGGCGTGGGTGCACAGGGGGAATATCCTCTTTAAGATGGGCCGTGTCGATGAAGCGATGGATTCGATGGACAGGGCGAAGCGACTGAGAAAGAAGAAGTGACCCTGGAAATCCGCTCCGGATCTCACATCTGCCCTTCCGAAATTGAGATGTGCCGACGCACCTTTAAAGCCGGTTGCAGGGCCACCGATACCCCTCGATTTAAAGCGGAATGCGCGATGACCTTTGCGGGCATCCAGAATATTTCCTCGCCCCCGAACGCTCCCGTGAGATCTCTGTCCCGCAAATATTGGAGGGCTCTGTCAATCTCCGGCTGCCTTCTGCCTCTATCAGCAACGGAGTCCCTGAATATCTCCATAGAAGGGAATCCCCGGATCCTGCTGATATTCCAACGATGTTGAGGGCGTGATGGGGAAGAAGGGCGAACCGGCGCATCGCCGCCTATCCCAAAATGTCCTCCTTTGACCGCACACCCTTTCGGTTGGCGCCTGATCAGATCGTCTTCTTCCTGCTCTCCGCCTCCCCCTGTAGATGCATCAGCCTGCCGATGAAGAGCCGTGCCCAGAGGAAACCGACCGAACCGCCGAGTATATTCCCCAGCACGATGCCAAAATATACCCCCATCGCCCCGTAGCCGAGGGTGACGCCGAGTACGTATGAGATGAGGATGATGAATGCGAGGGTGCGCAGAAAGTTGATCCCGAGCGACACGAGGCCATGTCCTGTGCCCTGGAAAACAGAGGAGGAGAACATCCCCAGCGGAACGAATGGGTAGAAGAGACACATGGTATGGAAGAAGACGATGAAGCCCCCGGCGAGGGGCGCACTCTCGCTGGTGTAGGTGAAGAGAAGGGTGATCCAGGGTGCGAGAAAATACGTGAGGCTGCTGGTCGCCATGCCGATGAGCACTCCGAGGGTGATCGCATATGAATGGATGGTGCGTATCTTCGCATATTCCCGGGCCCCATAAGCGGCACCCGACACGGAGACGACGGAGGTGGCGATCCCGATGAGCGGGACGATCGCGAACATCACGATCCGCCACCCGGAGGTATAGATGGCCACCGCATCCGTGCCTGCGATGGTGACGAGGATCGCATTGATCGCGATCGCCATCACCGACATGAGGAGATACTCGAGGCTCGCGGGGAGTCCCACGCCGAGGATCGCGCGGAATGTATGCATATCGAGCGAAAATGAACGGAGGGAGAGGCGGACGTATGTGTCGCGGCGGACGAAGAACCAGTAGGAGAGCACCCCCATGACGGAGGCGATCGAGATGACCGTGGCCAGTGCGGCGCCAGCGACGCCCATGCCTGCACCGTAGATGAGTATCGGGTCCAGCACCATGTTCAGCACGGACGAGACTGCCATCGCATACATCGTCCTCCTGGTATCACCCTCCGCACGCAGGACCGCATATGCCATCTGCACCGCCAGAAAGAAGACGGTGCCCAGGAAGACGATCCTTCCGTACTCCTGTGCAAACCCGATCACGGGACCGGCGCCGAAGAGCAACAGTATGGGTTGCAGGAAGAGGATCAGGATCATCATGAGGACGAGGGAGGCGACCAGAGCCAGTACGAGTGCATGGGTCGCTGCCCCATCGGCCCCCTCTCTGTCCCTCGCACCGATGCGACGGGCGACCACAGAGGTGGCACCAGCCCCGAGGCCATTCGAGAGGCCGATCAGGATCATGAAAAGCGGGGTGACGAAGCCCACTCCGGCGAGCGCGTCGGCACCCAGTCCTGCGACCCAGATCGCATCGGCCAGGTTGTAGATCGCCATGAGGAGCATCGCGATGATCATGGGTCCGGAGAGCCGGCGGATCGCGGTCTTCGGATCACCGCGGAGCAGGGCAACCCCGCGGGTCACCGGTTCCTGTGAGGCGTCATGACCCGCTGCGCGTTGGGGTTCACTTCCGGTCATCCTCGCCCCCGGTGCCTGAGATCTGCATGCTCCGCTCCGCGAGGGTGCGGAGGAGCCGGATCAGCCCTTCCCTCTCCCCTTCAGGCAGCACGCCGAGGAGCTCCTCCTCCCAGCACGCCTCGATGCCCAGGATGCGATCGATGATCTCCTTCCCTTTTTCAGTCAGGTACAGTCCGTATGCACGACGGTTTCCCGGCTCTATCCGGCGGCAGACAAAACCATCATTCACGAGGCGCTGCACCGAACGCGCAATGGTCGCCTTGTCGAGGTGAAAATGCTTCGCCAGCGCCTCCTGCGGCGCCCCCTCCTTCCTCGAGAGGTAGAGCAGGATGGGGAACTGCCCGGCTGAGAGGCCGAATGGTCTCAGTCTGCTGTTCAGCGCGATGAAATGGTTTCTGTGCAGAAGCGAGACGAGTGCGCCGAGGGGCAGATCCGGGTGCATGTACATCCATCATGATGGGGTCTCATTCCTGATAATGGTTGTCAATGCAACCATTTTCCGACATGGATTGAGACAGGCCATTCTTCGCGATTATTTACGACTTTTATGCCGTATATGGCCGCTTCATGTCTGAAGCATTAAAAAAGGAGGGGGGAGTTCTCTGAACGAATGATATGATGCATCTTCCAGACGCGGCCCCTTTCAATTTCGTTGAATTGCGATACAACCCCTCTCGTCAATCAGCCTTCCTACCCACGACCGCGCAGTAGATCGGGAACTCCCTTTCACCGTCCACGCCGAGAATCTCCGAGAGCATGAGATCGTCGAAGGCGCCGATCGCACAGCAGCCGCAGCCGATCTGTTCTGATGCGAGATAGAGGCTCTGGCAGACGTGCCCCGCGTCGAGATGGACGAGGCGATACGCACGTTCCGAGTATCTCCAGGCCATGCGGTATATGACGCACGTCCAGAGGAACGTGACGGCAGAGGCTCTCACGAACGGCTGACCCAGGCAGGCGGCCATGGCCCGATCCCCCATCGTATGGGAAGTATCGATCTCCAGCAGCCGGTGCGAGAACGCGAGATAACGGTAGAGCCCCGGCTTCAGGCCTGCCACACGGTTCACCAGCAGATAGGTCTCGAGGGCGTGTCTGCCACCTGCGGACGGGACGTTCCTCAGTGTGTAGTAAGGTGCAGCCACCCTCACCACACCCTGCGTGCACCAGAGCAGATACGCCAGTTCCTCGAGGGATAGGGGGTCTCGCGCGAACCTCCTGAGAGAGCGCCGCCCCTCGATCGCTGACCTGAGATCGAGCGGGGGGACCGAGATCTCCACGGGTTTCGGGAGAGGGATAAACGTATCCTCCTCTGAAAAGGGCTTCTCCAGCGGAGGCGGTTCCATGCCCCTCATCTGATCCGATGGAGAGAGATGCTCGTATCGGGTCATCTTCATGAATTCTTCTCCTGTGGGCTGCATGGACAAAATTTCGCGGGAGATGGAGATAAAAGCGATTATTATGGCTCTTCGTATCGAAAAAGCGGCTGAATCGTCCATCCGGAAGGGTAAAAACCCCCCTCATTTTTCAGCCGATGCCCCCGAAGCCCGTCTTTCCCAGTCTCCCCGATAATTATGCTGCCCGACGAAGATGCATATTCATCTCTTACTCAGGGGAAAGCGGGGAGGAGCTGCGAAGTTCGGGTGCATGGATTCCCCCACCTCACGGTATGCCATGCCTCGAATGAGAGTACATATACAGGAAATTCGTCCTTGTTATCTTCACGCCATCCGTGCATCCGGAACTGCGGAGGCGGTCGCCGGGATTACTTTATCTCCGTTGTTGGTGCATCTCCTACCCCATGCCCGATGACGGATCACCAGAAGGCTCTTTTCGCACAGTATTTACAAGGATCACGTTCGTGAATCACACTGAACATCCTTGATCAGTTCTCAACTCAGCTCTCGCTCCCGATGGTGAAATAGAATGCCGCCCCACTGCCGGGGGCACCTTCTGCCCATATCCTTCCACCGTGCCTCTTGATGATGCGATGCACAATCGCGAGGCCTATCCCATAACCCTCGTATTTCCTCCCCCTGTGGAGTTTCTGGAATGGCTTGAAGATCTTCTCGCCATACTGCATGTCGAACCCGATACCGTTGTCACTCACATAATAGACCGTCTGACCTCCCTTTTCTGTGGCGCCTGCCTCGATCTTCGGTCTCTCCATATCCCGCGTGAACTTCATCGCATTCGAGATCAGGTTGTAGAACACCTGGCGCAGCATGACCGGATCCGCAAAAAAGGGCGGCATATCTTTAATTATTATCTCCCTCTGAATTTTCGGCGATTCCTTCGACAGCTCGGCCACCACATCCCGAACGAGGGGCTCCGGTTGAATCCACGACCTGTTCAGTTCCCGCCTTCCCAACCTGGAGAGGGCAAGCAATCCATCGATGAGATCATTCATCCTCGCAATATTCTGCCTGATCGCCTCCAGATACTGAAGCTCCCGTCCATCCAGTTTCTCTTTCGCTTCCGTGAAGAGGATAAAGGAGAACCCGTCGATGGCACGGAGCGGCGCTCGCAGGTCGTGCGAGATCGAGTAGATGAAGGCCTCCATGTCCTCGTTCGAATGCTCCAGCTCGAGGGTTCTCTGTTGTACGCGACGTTCCAGTTCTGCATTGAGCTCGCGGATCTCCCTCTCGACCTTCTTCAGCCTGCTGATATCCACAATCGAGCCGCGGATTCCAATCGGTCTGTCTCCCAGGATGATGCGGGTCGTGTATACCATTATCGGAAACCTGGAGCCATCTTTTCTTACGCCCGTGTATTCCGAGCCCTCTGTCTTCTCTCCGTGGAGTATCCCTGCGAATTTTGCCTTCGCCCTGTCGCGGTCTTCGGGCGCCAGGATATCGAAAATATTCAAACCGGTCTCTGTCCTTTCCATACCGAAGAGGTGATATGCCATGGGGTTTGCATATGTGACCTGCCCAATCGGGTCGGTCTCGAAGACCCCCTGCGGCAGGAGCTGGACCAGGTCGGCAAAACGCCTCTCGCTCGCCTCGCATCGACGGATGTTCTCCTTCAGCTGGCCGATCATCCGGATGATCCCATCCCTCAGGGTGGAGAGTTCAAAACCCGATACATCTCTGATCGGATGAGAGAGATCGCCCCTGGTGATCGCATCCATATCCTCCATCATCTGCTCCAGGGGGCGCGATACCCTTCGGGAGATCGCGAGCGCAACCGCGGCACCACCGAGTATCACCATGCTGGCGAAGAGCATCGAGAATCCCCTTACCCTGTCGACCTCCTGGTCGATCAGGGCATCGTCATAGGTGATCTCCGTGAACAGACTTGTGTCGGCTGCATAATCCGGATCGCGGAGATCCACGACCTCCCATACAATGGTCTTCCTCTGCTCAGGATCCTGAACGACCTGGCTCGTCCTGTTCTCCCAGAGGAGGTAATCGAGCATGCGGGACTCCGCCGGCGTGGGCACGTAACTTATATTGTACAACAGTCTCTTCTGCTTCTGGAAGACCTTGATCTCCTCGATGTAGGGGTTGAAGTCCCTGACCTCCTCGATGACGTCACTGTACTGCAGTTGCATCCGTTCATTCGTGAAGTTCTCTGATGCCAGCCCGAGTTCTATGATGTACCTATGATCCGGGGCAGGCATGTACGCGAACTTGGTGAGTCTCCCTTTTATCCACTCCATCACCACCCGGTCAGGGTAGAAACCGGATGTGTTCCAGATACGATGGAGGTACTGGCAAAAGTCCGGATAAATGACGGCGAAGTCGAGCCCCAGATCGGATGGCAGAGAGGTGTGCTCGATAACGCATCGATCGTTGATGAGATGGATGTTCATCCCACCTATCCGCCCCTTCAGCGCTATCAGATCCATCTGCGAGGGATCTCCGCCTGTACGGTTGTACTCTTCAAGCACGACGACGAAGGCATCCCTCATCTCATTGTTGTATAAGTTGTCGGACAGCTTCAGGCCGGCGTCGATCATCCGGAAGGAGTTATTGATATGCGATTCGGTCATCGCCCTCTGCCTGACGGAATTCTCTCGTATGTACCTCTCTGAAGAGTCGAGGAAGATCCAGATCCCTGCAAGTACGGACAGGGTGATGAGCAGTAGTAAAATGACCATAAAAACGTGAGAGAATGGCAATTTTATTTTCAGCATATCCATCATCCCCCATCCCTGTCACAGGCATACAGGAATGATGAGCATGTGGAGGCAAAGGATATAAAATGATGTCTGCAGATTAACCCTTTTTTTGCTGATATAGCGGGGGCGTGTTATGTCCCTTTAACGATGCGGAAGGACCTGCATGGGGGATTCACTCTTACGTGACAAAAAAGGCGTGCACACCACCACCCATATGTTCAACAGTGACCCAGCCATGCGATCGAATGCTCGTTCCGAAGGTGTCCATCTGACGATCGTATTGCCCTATCCGGCGTTCAGGTGAGATGCGTGCATACCATTGAAGGAACGACGCCTTTTCCATCGGGAAATACGCTGATCTCAACGATCGCGTTGCAGACCCGACAAAGGTGCAGGAAAAACGATGATGAGAAAATTTTGCAAAATGCAGGCCGATATACTGCCTATCGCCCCTTCACCGCCTCTGCATAGCGGTGTGCCACCGCCTCCCAGTTCACGATGCTCCAGAACGCATCGACGAACTTTCCACGGTCGTTCTTGTAGTCGAGATAATAGGCATGCTCCCATACGTCCAGCACCATGAGGACCCTGAAGGCAGGTATCACGTTCACGTTGTGCTTCTCGATCTGCACGAGGAGGAGGCGATCCGTCCTTCCGCAATAGCAGAGGGCTGCCCATCCGGAACCCTCCACGCCTGTGGCGGTGGCGGTGAACTCCTTCTTGAACCTCTCGAAGGACCCGAAATTCGCCTCGATCGCCTTTGCCAGTTCGCCCTTCGGAACTCCGCCTCCTCCCTTCCCTGCCGGCGCCATGTTCTCCCAGAAGAGCGCATGAAGCAGGTAGCCTCCGGCATGGAACGAGAGCTCCTTCAATGCCGCCTTCACATCGAAATCGGCGTTCTCTTTTCTCGCCTTCGCCATCTTTTCGAGCAGTGCATTCGCACCGTTCACGTAGGCCTGATGATGCTTCGTATGATGGAGGGTCAGCTGCGCCTCCGAGATGTGCGGTGCAAGCGCCCCCGCCGCATAGGGCAACGGGGGCAATGAATAGAGTTTCAGCTCTGCCATTCTTCAACCTCCTTCGTATACGATCCTCTATTCTGGTTCATTCTATTTCATTCATTGTATCGATCCAGTACGTCCTTCCCGCCCCCTCGTGCGTCCTCCTTCCCACCGGAATGATGCCGAACTGCCTCTTCCGATCAGGGGGTGCGGACCTGAAGGGCCGGCGAGCCAACGCGAGGTGCTCCGTCAGGCACCGGATGGACATTCAAGGACCCCTGATCCGTAAGTCGCATCACTGCATCGGGATGACGATCGAACGGTCCTATCGATCTTCGCAAAGGGAATGCGGTGCCGGATGCCCTCTCCTTTGAATAAGAAGGGCAATGCATGCGACGGTGCGAACCCCCGGGTGTTCGCCACCGGCGGGAAATGATGTATAAGTAAAATATTAATAACTAAATGTTTATTATATTTAACATATGATCATGAACCCCCGGCATTTGGAATGGAGCGTTTCAAATATTCGATCGGTGTGCATTGCATCCTCCCCGCCAGAACATCAATTTTTCCTGGGAAACCCTTCGGGCGATGGCGTTCGGAACCGGAGCGATGACTCACCTTCGATTCATACGAACATGATGAGAGCAGATCCAAATCGGAGGCGTGCACACATCTCCAGATGGAGATCGGCACCTCTTGAAGTTCAGGCTGATACCCGGGAGTTTTTTATAAAGGCATGTCAAACCTTCTCACCAATACAACCATGAAAAGGAACACCTTCTTCCTCGTCGCCGGCATTCTCGCAGTGATCGAGGTGATCGTCCTCTGGCTCTCGATCGAGATGAATAACCCGCTGCCAATCCAGATCTCCATTCTGCTCGGCATACTGGTGGTATATCTCGCACGGAGATCGGTGACCGAGGTGATTCAGGATGAGAGGACGACCCTCATCTCCCAGAAGGCGGCGATGCACACACTCGAGATCTTCTGGGTGATCTTCACGCTCGTCAGCATCAGCAGCGTCATCTATGCGTTCAACAGACCCTTTCCCATCAGGCCTCACTTCCCGCCGCCCCCTGCGGAGCTCCCGATTGGTGGCGTATTCGGGTTCTTCGGTTTCTTTCAGCTGGCACTCCTCTGCCTTATGATCTTCCTCTATGTCGGTTTTAGAATGTACTATGCCCGGAAATACGGGGAGTTCGACACCGATGAAGAATAGGATCAGGGTCTTCCGGGCCATGCACGATCTCACACAGGATCAGCTCGCCTCGAAGCTGAAGGTCACCAGACAGACGATCCTCGCTATCGAGAAGGGCAAGTACGACCCTTCTCTCGAGCTGGCATTCAAGATTGCGCGTTTCTTCAATGTGCCGGTCGAGGAGATCTTCATCTTCGAGGGAGAGGGGTGAAGGCCCCGCTCGAATTTTCCATGATAAATCCTAACCGATCACCGGCTATCCCTTCTCAAATCACTATGAATATACAGGCGTTCTCTATAACTTCAAGAGGTTCCTTTGAGCCTTCGTATCCTGACAGACCTGAATTAGGACCTGATAGGGGGCCATAGTTGGTACAATTCATCGCCGGCCCCTCGCAACCCCGCGTGATAGTTATATTTATATGACATAATGGAAAATATACTTTACATTATTGGAGATATATGCATGAACCCGACTCGATTGATCGCCGCGATCCTGATCACCGCGTTCTCCTTCGCACTGCTGATCTCACCGGTTTTCGCCGTGAATGCGACGCAACCCAGTTCTCCTGCAGGCCAGATCAGTATCGTCGACGTGCGTATGGAGCCGCAGATATTCATGCGTGGCGATACGGGGATCGTCACCATCACCGTGAAGAACACCGGTACCGAGAGTGTGATGGTGAAGAGGGCCACTTTCGCAGCGAAGGAGATTGCCACGCTGAACTATGACACATATGCCACTTCTGTAATGATCGGGCCGGGTAACACGATGGATTTCGCCTATACAATGCGCGCTGATCCGGTGGATGGGATCTACTACCCCCGATTCTACCTGGACCTGGGAACCGAGAGTTACCGTTCGTACATTCCACTGCGCATCGAGAGCACCCCCATCGATCTCTCTGTGAAGGACCGCCCCGATTACTTTATAAGGGGGGTGAAGGAGGAGATCACGCTGGTCGTGGGAAACCCTCGTGAGAACACGCTGAGCGGGGTGACCGTGACACCTCTCGGAGACGGGATTCTCTCCTCTCAGACACGCGCCTTCATCGGTGATCTTGCTCCCGGCGCTTCCAGAGAGGTGAAGTTCGGGATCGGGAGCAATCTGGAGGGCAATATCACGTTTTTCGTGGAGTACCGCAACGGCATGAACACCCACCACAGATCGATCGATGTACCGGTTGTCTTCGGGGCAAGCGGGAAAGAGGCGAATCCACTGATCAATAATATCGAGATAACATCTGCTGGTGGCACGTACACTCTTTCTGCCGATGTGACGAACGCCGGCCTCTCTGACGCCAGATCCATCGTAGTCACCGTCGGGGCACCGGCCCAACCGACCGATCCCTACCCGGTCTACATCGTCGGTACGCTCGAGCCGGATGACTTCTCCAGCTTCGACGTCACCTTCATTGCACCGGGCCTGAACGCAGTTCCCGTGATTCTCACGTACAGGGACGAGAAAGGGAACGAGTTCTCGAAGAGGTTCGAGGTGAGCCTGCGGGGCGGTTCCATGGGATCGAACAGCACCGCCATCGGCCCCCAGGGCGGAACCGGATTTCAGGGCGGATCCACAGAATCCTTCCGCCAGACGAGGGGCGGCAACACATTCATGGGTCTCGGCAGCGGTTTTGCCAGGATCCCCCTCCTCGAGATGGTCCTCGTCGTGATCGCCGCCATTGCCGTGCTGGTGGCCTGGAGGAAGGGTTTTATTGGCAGGATTCTCGGCAGGCTCAGAAGGTAAGGGAGGAGTAGAGATATGTCTGCCACGCCTGCGGTGGAACTGGAGCACGTGAGCAGGATATACTCCCTCCCCTCCGGCGATGTGACCGCCCTCGACGATGTGACCCTTTCGATAGAGAGAGGGGAGTTCGTCGCGATCATGGGCCCCTCCGGCTCGGGTAAATCCACCCTGCTGAATCAGATAGGCTGCCTGGATCTCCCGACCAGGGGGGATCTTCGGCTCCTGGGCAGAAGCGTGAGGGCGATGAGCGATCGAGAGCTCACCGATCTCAGGCTGTCCACGATAGGCTTCCTCTTCCAGAGGTTTAACCTGATCCCGGTTCTGACCGCATATGAGAATGTGGAGTTCCCGTATCTCATTAAAAACAGGAGGTCTGACGCTGATGGGAGGGTGGTCACCCTGCTCTCTCTCGTCGGGATCACCGGTCCCCTGGTCAACCGCGTCTCCACCCAGCTCTCAGGGGGGGAACAGCAGCGCGTCGCCATCGCCCGTGCGCTGGTGAACGACCCTGAGATCATTCTCTGCGACGAGCCGACAGGGAACCTGGACACGAAGGCGGGTAACCAGATCATGCATCTCCTTGAGGATCTCAATCAAAGGGGAAAAACAATCGTGATGGTCACGCACGATCCGGTGATGGCGCACCATGCGGCGAGGATCATAGACATCCGCGATGGGAGGATCGAATGATCTCCACCGGCGTCATCTTTCAGGTGGCCGTGCGGAGCATCCGGCTCCACTTCCTGAGATCCGTGCTTGCGGCGCTGGGAATCGTCATCGGCGTGGTGGCGATCGCCTCGATGGGCATGATGGGGGCGAATATGACGCTCGCAATCACGGATCAGCTCTCCGATATGGCGAACATGCTTGTAGTGGGGCCATCGACGGGAGGCGGTGGAGGTGGCTTTGGCGGATTCATCGGCGGTGGAGGTGCGGGCGACAGCTACATCACGGAGAAGCAGTACCAGAACATCCAGAAGATCGCCTCGAAATACGGGATCGTATATACGCTCCGTTCGAGTAGCGAGTATATCGAGATCGGGAAGAGCCGCGGACGCGCCACCATCTATGGGCTGGACACCGAGGTGCTGCCGAAGATCCTCGCGCTTCAGGAGGGTGCATTCTCGAAGAGCATCACATCCGTGGTCATAGGTCCACGCCTGGCGGACCGTTACGGACTGAAGATCGGAAGCAGGATCGACATCGGAAACCCAGACGAGGGTTCTGTCACGACGGTGCGCGTGAGTGGCATCATTGAAGAGCGGGGGATGTCCTTCGATCTCAATACGGACAGTGCGATCGTGGGTAGCGATCGTCTCTTCACCATCATCTTAGGGGGCGAGGGAAAGTACAACCAGGTGAACATCGTTTTGAGCGATATCTCCCGCGTGGATGAGGCGAAGAAGGAGATCACCGATGAACTGAACCGGAGGGACGAGGTGATCAGCATACAGGACAGCTCCCGCATGCTGGAGACGATCACGTCCTCCCTCTCGACGATGACCGGCTTCGTCATGGCGATTGCAGGCATCTCGCTCCTCGTGGCGGCGGTTTCGATCTTCAACGTGATGATGATGTCGGTGAACGAGAGGATTCGCGAGATCGGAATCATGCGGAGCATCGGGGTGCAGAGGTGGGACATCAGGAAGATGTTTCTGTACGAGGCGGGGGTGCTGGGCACAGTGGGGGCAGGCATCGGTGCTGCGGTCAGCTTTGCCTTTGGATATATCTTCGTCTTCGGTATGGTGGGCACTGTGAATTACTTCTTCTCGCCACAGAGCCTCTTGTTCATCCCATATGCGATGGCGGTGGGGATCCTCGTCTGTGTCCTTTCGGGCATATATCCTGCATGGAGGGCCTCGAATCTGGACCCGGTGGAGGCGCTCCGTGCAGAATGAGGAGCGGGAATGACAAAGACAATGCCAATCTCGTGATTGTGCGCGATTCGTGTCGGCAGGACCTGATTCGGCGAAGAACGGGCAGATTAGACGGTGATCCATCTTGTTCCCAAAAAACCACAGAGTTACAATCCCTCCGCGGGGGGCGGCTCACTCTCCCTGCCTGTTTCACAGGGTGTTTTTAAAAAAATTTTCATTCTGATTTAATAAAGAGCGTTGATCCCCCAGAGAGATCGTTATCTGCTCGCGCCTCACCCACTTCCATCTATGGCGGCCATACATGGGGAGAGGGGTGACATCCATTCCCTGCCATTCGCCGGCGGGAATTTCACATTCTGTGAACCCTCTGAAGGAGAATCCTCACGGGGGCCCGCACAATGAATACATGCATGATGAAGGGCAGGACCCCTTACAGGATGATTTGATGCTCCCATAGATGATATGGTGAATACAGATCAACAGATGGATGAATGGGAACTTTCGGAGAGGCCGCTTACCTTGCTGATGCGGCAGGATCTCAACACCGTTCCACCCGATATGCCGCTCGTGATGGTATTCACACGGTTCTTGTCTGCTGGATGCGAGGATCTGGTGGTGATCGATGCAGAAGGGAGATTCCTCGGTGTGATCACCGCGCTCGATCTGATCGCCACGGTGGGCCCGACCGCCGGCGTGCGCAGCAGAAGGAGGGGTACCTGCATCGAATGCCTGGTACAGCAGGGAAAGATCACTGCCAGGGATGTGATGGGGCGCCATCATATCACCATTTCAGCAGAAGGTACTGTCGGAGAAGCGATCAGGCTCATGGAGAGGAACCGCTACGGCGATCTGTTCATCCTCGATGATGACGGTCGCGTGACCGGCCGGATATCGGCCTGTGATATCATCGGCCACTTTTGCAGAGGGTGCGATCTCGTATGATAACGATCACCTCACGCACTCACGCCACTGGCGTAACCATGGGCCTCCTCTCCCGCTCGAGCATCTTTTTCAACAGGGTGGGTGCGAGCAGGGTGCAGACGATCAACATCAGGGTCAGCATCGCATAGAGGGAGACGGAGAGCGCACCTGCGATCAGCGCTGTTTTCATAACGACGAGTGCGATCTCCCCACGGGGTGTGAGCCCCAACCCCACAATAAGAGACCGCAGGTGGTTCCTGAGAAATAGAATGGAGCCCAGATAACCACCGATCGTCTTGCCCAGAAGACCTGCCGCGATGAGCAGGAGCGTCATCGGGTTTATCAGGATACCCCATTCCAGCCTGACCAGAAGTCCCACCGATGCGAAGAAGAATGCGGTGAAAAAACCGAAGGAGAAGTCCGAGATGCTGTCCTTGAGCGTTCTGTCACCCTGAATCATATCCCCGAGCAGGAGGCCGGCGATGAATCCGCCAATAGCGATGTGCAGGCCGGCTAGACTGGCGAGATATGCGGAGGCGAGTGCGATGAGGATCGCACTCGAGAAGGTCATCTCATGGAGTGCGCCCCTTCTCGAATACTGAATGATCCATCGTATCAGGTATCTTCCCACCGTCAGGAGTGCGAGCAGAAAGAGGATCGCGAGCAAGAGATTCCTTTCAACTCCTGCCAGATCCGCTCTGCCGTGCGAGATCATCGAGAGCAGGACGCCGAGGAGGACGATGCCGATGATATCGTCGAAGACAGCTGCCCCGACGATGATGCTTCCCATGCGCGTCTGCAGGCTTCTGAGATCGACGAGTATCCGGACCGAGATGCCGATGGATGTGATGGAGAGAGCGATGGCGATGCAGAGTGTCTCCACGAGAGGTAGCGAGAGGGCGTATCCGAATCCGAACCCCAGCACGGAGGGGATGAGCACACCACCCGCGGCGCGGTGGACGCGGCTGCATAGCGCGACTCCGAGAGGAACTTCAGGCTCATCTCTGTCCCGGAGAGAAAGAGGAGTGCGGCAATGCCAATACTGGAGAAGACCTCGAGGACTGAATGGAAAACGATCAGGTTCAGAATCGAAGGCCCGAGAACGATTCCCGCGATCACTTCCCCCAGGAGCGCGGGATACCCTGCCCTCTCGGTCAGTTCTCCGAAGATCTTCGCCAGTCCGAGGAGGAGGATCAGCTCCGGGAGCAGATCCATAAATCAATTCACCAGCCGGCGGCAATAAGTACCTTTCTCTTCCTCCCTCTTCCCATCGTCGTGATCAGCAGTGCGGGAGGCGTGATAATCCTCGGAACTCTCCGAATCGTTGCTCCATCTGCGCAGACGCCGTTTCTGAGGCTAATTCATTCATCAAGGATTACTCTCCGGTTCCTTCCAGAGCACCCAGATACCGAGTGTGCCCTGCGACGAGAATGGGATCTGCCTCGTTCCAAAAGCGAGCCGGCCAACGCATATGACCCCCTTTCCTTCGATCTTCAACCTCATCTCAATCGATGGACTCCGTTTAATCGCCCATTTTTCGGCTGCACGGTGCAGACGCGGTCATCTTCGTGGCTGAAAGACGTATTTTTAATCTTTCTGAATCCGAATTCATCATATGATTCAGCCTCCTGCCATACCTTGAAGGGGGGCGGTCCGGTTAAAGAACCGTTCCAGCGAACGCTTCAGAAGATTCAAACGAGAATATTTCGCCGATCCGCACGCTGACGACACCTTGAAATTGATTATCATTCTCCATATGCCAGAGCCCAATGCCTTCCGAAGTAGATCAGGGACAGTCACATCTCCCTGAACGCTCTAATGGGCTTCGTTTTCACTCCGCCTCCGCCACTCTGGCGCCCCTGGTCGCGATACGGTCTCCTGTGCGGGTTGCGGAGCACGGCAGCAGGATGCCGGTGGCTCGTATTACACAATTAACATAAATTTTGTACCATCCGCAGTGCAAGGACGTCAGAAAAAACATACAGCGAGCACGCTGGATGCAGTGCCGATCTCTTTCGATGCAGTCATCTGCATGACCTCACGGCCATCTCATCCAGACAATTTCATGAACCAGCATACAGTGAACCAGAAAAAAGAAGGTGATTCGCCTCATACCTGGCCGATGCCCAGCTGGCGCATCACGTCCTGTATTGTGTCCACGTAGATCACACCGATCCCGATCTCCCGTTCGATGTACTCCTTTGCATCCACCACCACCGGCACCCGCTGGACGAACGTAAAACCACCTCTCCTGCTGACCGTTTCGGTGTACTGCACCAGCTTCGCGTTCTCCTTCGGTAGCAGGATGTACGATTTACCGCTCTCATTCGCTGCATGCGCCTTCTCCACCACCCCCCCGATCGCCCCCACGTGCCCCTTCGCATCGATGGTACCGGTCAGGGTGATGTC
The DNA here is from genome assembly GCA_029907705.1 of Methanomicrobiales archaeon. GTDB lineage: Archaea > Halobacteriota > Methanomicrobia > Methanomicrobiales > JACTUA01 > JARYLJ01. The sequence goes on along the minus strand of JARYLJ010000023.1, from coordinate 2,144 downwards.
CTGCCGGGGCAATTCGTGCTCGAGGGCGGCGATGACCAGTGCGGTCATGAGTGCACCGGCGCTTGGTCCGTCGACGGCAGGCACCTCGTCCTCTGCCTCCACACTGAAGATCACGTCGTTTCCATAGAGCTCTTTACCCGTGATATTCTGGGCGACGAATACAGCGGTGTTGGCGGCATCCTGAAAGACCACGCCCATGAGCGGCGTCGTATGCACGAGCACGCGCCCTTCCCCCTGCCTTATCTCCACCGAGATGTTCAGCATCGCTCCCTCTGTCCTCGTCTGCGTCGTCAGAAACGGGCCCTCGCGGATCACCTCCGTCCTCTGGAGAACCGCCGGGCCCTCGAGGGTGGCAAAACCCTGCACCGCGGTGTTGCCGGCATTCAGCTGCCCTCGCATCTCGGCGATGGCCTCCCTGTAAAACACAAGCTGCGACTCGTAATTCCTTATCGTCAGGTTCCGCTCTTCCACCATGTGGGAGAGCTCCTTCACCTTTGCATCCAGGTCCTCGATGGTGGAACGCATCTCGTCCGTCGAAGGTGGCGTGGATGAGGAGAGTCTCACGGCCAGGAATGCGTTTGCCGTGATCGAGATGGCCAGGAGCAGTACCAGAATCCCTGAAATGCCCATCACCCTTCTGTCGCTCATTTTGCCCGCCTGCCATTCCTGGAGATTTCGATCTTATTGATCTTCGGTCTGCAGGAAGAGGGATAATACTTATGCGACATATTGGACCGTAAACCTCGTTCGATATATCGCAACCTTCAATATGCGAATACTGTTCAGAGAGATGAGCCATCCCCTGTTGAGGGCGATATCATTCGCGATTCTTCGACTCAAAACTCCGCTTGCAATGACTACAGGCTCTCAATCCTCTTCGTGCCTGAACTGCCATTCGGGAAGCGAAGGTAATGGACGCGTGGCGCCACCCCTCTGACTTCGCCCCCCCTGATCCTGTCGGACTGAATGGATATCCCGGATAATGCATTCACCCTTTATTCGTCCTCACCCCTTGCTTCGTGTGATTTTTTTGAATACAACGGGCAGGATAATTCGAATCACTTTAAGGGAGAGGATGAAGAACGAGAATTTTTGCATCCGATGGACATTGCGCAGCTACCTGATCACGGCGTGTTATTCTCTGATGTCATTCGAATGATGCCACAGCGGATGAACCAGTATCAACCAATTTCAATCTGCACGATATGACGCGAATAGTCGATCAGGGTCAGGAGATCTGTAAAAAGGCATTTTCTATTAAAATATAAAAAGGGGTGGATCAGGTGATCTTGATGTACACCCTGTTTCCGGGACCTATCTGGATCGGGCTCGGCCAGACGTCCTCATCGTAACCCCCGCCAACGATCTGTTCCTTCGCCTCGAGCTTCACCTTCATCCACCCGGACTTTCCGCGAATGTCGATTGTGGCATGGAACGGATTGTCCTCGTCAGGCGCAACGGGGCCGCCAGGAGTAACGATCGTCCCGGCCTTTATCCACGATCCACCAGGCCAGACGACATTGTCCGCACTGAACTGATAATAGATATCCTGTCTGACCGTGTGATTGCCTGTATAGTTCAACACCCAGTATACATCCAGGAAATCGTTCAGTGATTCCGCATCTGGATTGCTCGTGTTCGTGATCCAGACGTCCACCAGCGCCTGAGTGGCGGTCTCCTCGGTCATGTTCTCGATCGCGGTGATGAAGGTATCGGGTAAAGAGGTGCTGTACAGCCCCTCCGTTCCGTTGAATGAGATGATCGATCCCGGCCCGAAGATGCTGATGCTCCCCGGTACCTTTGGAACCAATCTGAAGGTCGACTGCCAGGTCTGGTTGATGCTGATGTTACCGACGGCGAAGTAGAGATATGCCGGGTCGGAGTTCCACTGGGAGCGCTGATCCAGCGTATACGGGTACCCGCTGAGCGGGTTGACGGTCGTGTTCCAGCTGGTCACATAGGTGGAGGTCCCGTCAATATACTGGTAGTCGAAGACATCCCTTCCGTTCATGTAACTGGTGAGGTTGTTGAATGTGACATTCACGTTCTGGAAAGAGAGGTTCATCTGCGTGTTTGCACCGGCGACGGTCTTCAGCTCGCCGGCAATCGAACGGTAGATGTCGCCGATGTTTGCTGCCGTACCA
>JARYLJ010000062.1 GCA_029907705.1 Methanomicrobiales archaeon | reverse complement strand
TGTGCGTTTTAAGCTCTTAGATCTTTCGGTTTGTGTTGAAGTGCGTAAGTCCTACAAGATTTTTCTTTAAAATAACCCCAGTATAAATACAAAAAAGAAAATATATATATAGAAAATGGAAAAAAGTTATATCAACGAATTGTATATAAAATTACTTACCAATATGAAGAATAATAATACTCAATTAATGGATTTTTTATTTTATCCTTTTTTAATGAAAGATTTATATAATAAAAGAACAAAAGATAGAATCAGGCGAGTAACATCGCCGATAATACGAGGTGATGAGATGAAATCCATATGGATGATTGCCGCGGTACTGATTCTAATCCTGGGCGTTACGGGCACAGCGGCCGCCCTGCCGGCCCAAGTCGAAGCATGCCTTTATGGCAAGCTGACTGATGACACATGGCCTGCCTGGATAAAAGTGGAAGTAAGTACAGATGGTGAACTCTACGGGGAATGGCCCGGCTGGTGCCTGGACAATGGACTACCCACAGGCTGTGGTGAATTCAATGTGGTTCCCTATACTGAATCCACCAGACCTGCGGACTGGGACAAGATGAACGACCTGCTCAACGCGGACACTCACTGGACATGGAACCAGAAGAACAAGTACGTCTTTGCCAATGCAGTCGCCACATTCATGCACGTCACATTGCCGTTCACCCCAATGGACCAAACGGAGCTGGAAAGATACAACCACATCATGGAAACGAAGACTGGATACGAGCCGGAGTGCGGCGGTGAGGATTGTTACACGGTGGTGCTTGAACCAATGAGCGGTACACAGCCCGTTGTCATCTGCGTGCCCACTCCACCATGCGAGATCCCGTCTCCTGAGTTCCCGACCATCGCGGTGCCTGTGGGGATGCTGCTCGGCCTTCTGGCCGTCATCGTCTACAGCAGGAGATAAATCCACCTTTTTTTCTGCTCTTGAAGAATTCTCATGTATAATTACGGTCTATCGAATTTTTCACATGCGCACAACATCCCGTGCTTCGCCATCCTACCCGATTCCCATCGGATATTTTTTCATCTGCTGTAATTATCGCCATTACTGTGATATATACAGTAATTGCGAACTTCTAACCATATATTCCCTTGGAAAATTGTCGTGTGTATTGTATGAATCGGTTCACGCTGGTTGTGCTGGGGCTCCAGTCCAGAGAGATAGGGCCGGAATGAAATAAATTGAGCTCCGCGATACAGGTGCCTTTCATCGTGAAAATATTTCACTGAGAAGTGACCCCGATCCTCGAAACGTATATGATCGCTTTGTATCGCAGGCGTCCGACGATTGGATATCACAGTGGACAGGAACAAGAACATTCAGGATGCCGTCTCACCAAAAGGAAGGTCGAAAGTATACCAGTGGCAGGGTGTGGGATACGCGAACGGCTTAATATCAATGAAAAGAAAAGATGTGTTCGCTATGTATAAAAGAGCCTATGTGGTGATATTAATCCTTGTCGCCATCATCCTCATCGAAGGATGCATCAACCCGAGGCCTCTGCCGGAGCCGACGCCGACTCCCAAGACCATATCTCTGGAGGCGAGAGAACGGAACCTGGAGGGGATCAGACTGGAGGCGCAGGGCAGATACGAAGAGGCCATTGAGGCGTTCTCCCGCGCGACTGCGCTGGAGCCCGATTTCTACGAGGCATGGTTGAACAACGCCACCACGCTGGAGAAGGCAGAAAGGTACACGGAGGCCCTGGCGAGCATCGATCGCGCGATCGAACTCAGGCCCGATCTGCTGTACCACTGGATCCAGAAAGGGAACCTTCTGATGGCGCTCGAGCGGTACGACGAGGCAGTGAAGGCCTTCGATCGGGTGCTGAGTGCAGATCCAGCCAATGAAGAGGTGAAGCAACTCAGGGCCCTCGCGTTGTCGAAGATGCAGAGATGATGTGTGCCGATCCTGCATCATTCCATCCTTAGTTTCTGCCCCGCAGGGAAGGCATCATATCAAAACACTCATCTATTTATATTCAAAATGAAACTTTGATATTCAGGAGAATATCCAGTTTCGCCATGATACGATGGAAATCGAGAGCGGAAGCAGTTGCATGGTTCTGGACCGGTGCCGTTCTGGGGTTCCTCGCTCTGTTTTTTATTCTTACATCCGCATCGTATCTGAAGATGGACATTCTTCTGCTCTGGACCCTTTCGTGTGTCGCCATCCTTTATCGTTCCAGGTACCATGTGAAGGAGTTGGGCGAGAAAGAGAGAAGATGGATTATCGCTGGCGGCGCCGGAGCCATCATCCTGAGTTTCATCAATATACCGATTGGTTTCGGAAACCCTCCGTACTCGATCGGTGATCTCACCATCCTCATCGCGGGTATCGGCATCGTCATTTTCGGACTTCTTCGTATGCGCTCATTCATCCTGCCCGTCTGTCTCCCCCTCCTCGCGGTGCTCGGATTCCAGTGTTATGAACTGTTCATCCGGCACCAGTACTGGATTACAGCCCCCTTGATTCCCATGACGGTCAGCCTCACCACTCTGCTCCTCTCGCTTCTGGGGATCCCATCCCGCACGACAGGCAACAATGTCCTTTTTTTATCCGTTCAGGGGGAAACGGTGAATCTGGCGATCGTTCCTGACTGCACCGGGATCTGGTCGCTGGGGACATTCACCATTGCCGCAGCGCTCGTATTGATGAGCTTTCCATTCGTCCTCTCGCGCAAAACATATATTTTTCTTGCAGTCGGCTATGGGGGCACATATACTGCAAATGTGATGCGGATTCTCTTCATCGCCCTGACCGGCTATTATTTCGGGCCCTCCAGTATCACCCTGGAAATAACGCATATGCATATCGGATGGGTTATTTTCTTTGCATGGATGGCGATCTTCTGGTATTTCTTTTTCACCCGCATCGTTCATCCCAGGCAGAAGGAGATGCGGAAGAACAGTACTGCCGATGCCATCTCTTCCCTGCCTGATCCGGTCAGCAAAGAACGGGAACAGGAGGACTGATCGGGTATTTCAACAGGATGCCAGTTCCCGTATGCCATCATCCGGTCCTCTCTGCTCTTCGGGGCGTGAAATACGTATGTATCAGAAACGATAGCACGAAAAGGACGATGCCAATCGCCAGAGGGGTGGACTCCGCGATTCCAAATATGTCGGGGGTGTATGGATCGAATATCCCGATACCAACATTATCTGAAGAGAGCGGCCAGAGAAGTTCGTAACCCCTGGGATATGCCAGAGCATCCGCAAAGAGGTGCGCACCATAGCCGATTCCTGCGAATAGAAACGAGATATTGAAGCGGAGATTCAAAAGGTATGACAGAAGACCGATCAGAACCATATAGCACACGAGCGCTCCGATCGTATGGAAACCATCCTTCTGCGGGATCGTGGCAAGAAATGGAATATTCAATTCGAGCAGATTTTCAACACTTCTGATAATCGCAGTGAGATCAGGCACGTAGGCACTGAGCAGTATGATCCAGGGGTACAGGGATGCCCCGTCCACCTGCTTTCGTGCCAGGATCGTGCCGGCGATCAGCGATATCGCTGTATTGTAAAAAAGGTGCTCGATTATCATGATCGCGTTATAAAGAGCGCCTCGAACCGATATGAAGATACCCCAATGAACAACGCAGTGAAACCCCTCGAAAAAAGAAAAAGCCTTCATCGGAAGCGAGAAAATATCCGCCCGTATACTCGATAATCCTCAGGGATCATCGATCGGATGATTATGAGGAATTGTTGTTCAGCTGCGTCCTGCGGAAGAGTTACGATTCGAAAGATGATTACAGGTAAAACCGATCCAGAAACGGAATTGAACTACGAAATGCCTCG
>JARYLJ010000061.1 GCA_029907705.1 Methanomicrobiales archaeon | reverse complement strand
TCCTCAGCAACCACCAAAATCTCCGCGTGCTCATCGGTGGAGATGGGCAGTTGAAACAAGCAATCGAGGCATCCCTACAGGAGGGGGGGGTCGCTGATCGCGTCGACCTCCCGGGCTGGATCTCCCACGATGATCTCCCCAAGTACTTGAACCAGCTCCGCCTCCTCGTCCTCCCCTCATACACCGAAGGGCTCCCCAACATCATGCTCGAGGCCATGGCCTGCGGGACGCCGGTACTCGCGACGCCGGTCGGGGCGATACCGGATGTGATACGGGATGGCGAGACGGGTTTTATCATGGAGGACAACTCACCGGAATGTATCGCGAGGAACGTGATGCGGGCGTTGAATGATCTTGATCTGGAGGAGGTTGCAGAGAGGGGGAGGAGGTACGTGGAGGGGCAGTATACGTTTGAGAAGGCGGTGGAGCGGTGGCGAGGAGTTATTCAAGAAATAATGTAGCCATTTTTAACCAAACTTCAGTAGGAAGAAAATATTTTCAAAAAAGTCTTCTGATACTCCTGTTTTCACTCCTCACCATTGCGTTACTTATCTCATGGAACGCTCCTGCTACAGAATATGAAGCATCCATTTATCATTCGACACCGTTAATCTTCTGGATTAGTATCCTCTCCTCAGCAATCGCAGGGATTATTTTCAGTATCCTGTCTTTGTCAAGAACAACGGCAAACCAGGATAATCTCTGGAAAATCTGGTTATTCCTTATATTCCTCTGTTATTCGGCATGCCTGGGTCTCTTCATTCTCCGTGGATACCATATGTGGTGTATCTCCGGGGATCCGGCCAGTCATATTGGCTGGATTGCCGAGATACTGACAAATGGATTTACCCCCAAATCAGTCCACTATCCGATAACACATATTTATCTCTCTCAAATCAGTTTGCTATCCGATCTGGATCTCGTTTTTTTACATAAAATAATCCCGTTGATTTTTGGGTTACTCTGTGTTGTGTTTATCTATCTTCTTTCCCACTACATCACTTCAAATCGTATCGCCCCTGTGTTGGCAGTGATTATAAGTTGCTCTTTTCTCTTAGGTTGGTATTTGAACCTGACCCCCAATGCCCTTTCAAATATGTTATTCCCACTCGCATTACTCCTGATATATAAAAATCTCAAAGAAAATGACTTTAGATGGGCAATACTTCTCCTGATTGTAGTTATTTTATACCCGGTTTTCCACACTATCCCAGCAATATTCCTTGGAATGATATTCCTGACCATCTGTACACCCAAGAAGTTATCAGGATTATGGAATTTCGTGCTGAAAAGACAGAAATTATTCCGAAAGGAATGGAAAATGACTGATTTCAGATTGGCGATACCATTCATTATTTTAATTATTTGGTTTATATTCTGGATCTCATTGTTTTCTACATGGGGGTATACGGTAAGGAGTATCTACGACACAATCAGTGCCGAGGGTGGTCCTTCAAAGATAGAAAATCTTGTAGACCAGGTTTCATATGCGAGTGGTTATGGTTATAATGTCTATGAAATTATTTTAAAGCAGTTGGGAGGTCCTTTCATCGTTTTCATTCTTGCACTCCTCGCGTTCCCCGTATTGTGGAATAAATATTTAAAAGAGCAAAAAGAGGGATTCCTCCTCTCACTCTATGGTCCTCTTGGCGTGTTGTGTATGTTCATCCCGGTGCTCTATTTTTTCAACCTGGCATTCGGTCCACTCAGGCTTTTAATCTATGTTACAATGATAGGATCCGTAATTTCTGCATATGTTCTCTCGTACATACTAATTAAAAGTCAAAATAATAAGAACCAATTTACGTCATGGTCAGTGAAACTTATCGTGATCGTGCTCCTCTCAGGCCTTTTTATCGGAGGGATGCTCAATCTCTATACCTCCCCATACAATCTGACAACTAGTTATCAGACGACAAAATCCGAGGTCATGGGTATGGGGTTCTTTTTTGAAAACCGTGATACAAACATCCCTCTTACCGGCATCACTATCGCACCAGGGAGGTTTGCTGCAATGCTCCTTACCCCAAATGAAAGATCTATTCAGCGGCTTCCCATGTATCTCGAAGGGTATCGTGTCCCCTGGCACTTTGGATATGATAGGTATACATCAGTGGCCTCCTCGTTTGAGAGAGAAACGAACCTCATCACCACCCAGAGGGATAAAGTGATCTATACTGACTATTTCCCTGAAATAGCAGAATATCGATTCACAAATGAGGATTTTATTCGCCTGACCAATGATGATGGAATCAATCTGTTTTATTCGAATGGTGGTTTTGATTTGTGGAGCATTTCCGGCACCAGACAGAAGGCGCTATGAAAAACATACTCATTATCACCTATTATTTTCCCCCTAAGTCAGAGATCGGTGGTATACGTCTCTATGGACTCGCAAAATACCTCCAAGAATTTGGGTGGAAACCCATCATTTTCACCACAACTCTGCCTGGAAAACCTGATTCGTCTCTAAAAATTATCCAGGTACCCTCGACTGATGTCGTGGCACAATGGAAAAAGCGGTTTTATCTGAATCCCGACCAATCATTAAATACACAATTCGATTTACAATCAGAAAAAAACAAGCCTTCAATCGCTAATCGCCTTGTATTTCTTCCTAATGAAATAATTACCTATCCTGATAGCCAGATTGGCTGGTACGATTCTGCAGTTTCAGCCGGAGATGAAATAATCCGGTCCGAAAACATCGATGTAATTTTAAGTTCATCATTTCCGGTAACAGCTCATCTCATCGCACAGAATTTATCAAAACGGTACCATACCCCATGGATTGCCGATTTCAGGGATCTCTGGACACAAAACCATTATTTCAACCACACTCGAATCAGAAGATACTTCGAGATTCGCCTTGAAGTGAAAACAATAAAACAGGCATCAGCAATTACTACGGTATCAGAACCTCTCGCCCAAAAATTATCAGGATTACACCGCAATAAACCGATATATTCAATTCCAAATGGATTTGATCCCACACTTATCAATCCAGGCATTCCTATCAATGACAGGTTTAGCATTGTGTATACGGGAGCTCTTTATCAGGGAAAACGAGATCCTGCACAATTATTCGAGGCAATACATTTTCTTCGAAATAATGGATTAATCGGTCAAGATGATGTTCAAATAGACATGTATGGGCCTCATGAACACTGGCTCCGAAATGATATTGAAAAAAATCATCTACAAGATGTTGTCACCCTAAATGGAATAGTGACCCGGGAGAGAGCCATTACTGAACAACAGAGAGCTCAGCTCCTCCTCCTCCTCACATGGAATAATCCAGCAGAAGAGGGTGTCTACACCGGCAAGCTATTCGAGTACCTTGCCGCCCGCCGCCCCATCCTCTCCCTTGGCTACACCGAAGGAGGCGTCGTCAGGGAGCTCCTCGACCAGACGCAGGCCGGCGTGCATTGCTCAAATGAAGCGGAACTCCGGGAGTACCTGCTCAAGGCATACCGGGAATATAAGGAACTAGGGGCGGTGCAGTACCGCGGGATCGAAGCGGAGGTGATGAAGTACAGCCACAGGGAGATGGCGAGGAAGTTTGCCGAAGTTTTGGATGAGGTGACTGCCGGTGCCACGCTAATGAAGAAACGACCCGTTTCTGGATACCCTGGGGGAGACCACCCGCAAACCGGGGTTGAATGCGCACCCTCCCCGGCGCCATCTTCATCGTCTATCCCGCCCTGTTCATTATTTACCAGAAGATCGGGAAGTTAAGACTCCAGATACGAGGAACTGGGACGCCTCCGGGAAGAGCACGACCGCATCATGTAGGAAGAGAGACACTAACCTGCAATTAGTGCAGATCGGAGAGGCCGAGGAGAAGAAACAGGCACATTACTACCTCTCGTTCCAGGACCGGGGCGGAGGGTACTACGA
>JARYLJ010000060.1:571-4164 GCA_029907705.1 Methanomicrobiales archaeon | reverse complement strand
GAGATCCTGTCAGGATACGGGAACTCAATTTACAGCTTAAGGTGTACACTGCCGAATTCATTAAACTGAAAAATCAATCCGGAGAATGAAATTCCCTGGATTATTTCATTCTCATCAAAAGAGACTCTCTTTATAGAAAAAGATATTTTTAATTGAAATGGAGCCACAGAGGTAGGTGAGTGGAGACAACAGCGCCCAAAAAAATAGCATTGACGACCATCATCATTTCATCAACATGCTCCTTCTTGCTCTTTCCAGCCACTCTCGATAATATATCAGCGATGATAACGATACTGGCCCATAATTGACGAGCTCCAGAGTACAGGTATGTCAAGAGTCAAGAATGCCCTTTCACTCAATGCTGGATATATAAACTGCCCGGGGAATAATAAGGGCATTTTAAGTATCAAAAGTCTCTTTGAGGTGAGATTCCTGAGCGAAACCGATGAGAAGTCTCAGATTGCTGGCCGCTGTGAAAATAAGATATCCAGTCAAGAGATCATGGTGCACTACGAATGGGCATTTCAGTCTTCATAAACCATTATCCGATGTGAGATTGAAGGATTTTCTGTCCATGGATTACCTTCACTTTAAATGTTTCCGTCGAGATCTTCACTTTTTGAAGCTGGAGGGGTTCGGATAGCGCATTATCAGCTCGATGAACCATTATCACCCTTTTTTCACAGTTCTCCCGCCGCAAGTCAGTATGCGATCTAGGCGAAAAGTGGACGATCAAGCGTCCGAATCAATTTCTGGAGCCAGAAAATGAGTGACCACGTGAGTAGTAGGCCAAAGAGGAGTCCCACAACCGCCAGCATCAGCTTCATCGTGATGTCACTGGAAAGGAGCTGGAGATTGGCGGAGAGGTTAAAGATACTGTGGAGGGACATCGCTCCCAAAAGAAAAAACCACCAGGGCCACTTGTTACCGATTCCCGCATAATAGATCCCCAGACCAAATCCCGACAGACCGGTGGCACCGAGATGGAGCAGGTAGAGGTGAGCGATCTCACGGCCACCGTTGCGATAAGGCCCACAGGACACATCGTCACCAGCGCTTCTGTATAATTGAGGAGATTCTTAGTTGCAGCAAAACCGAGCCCAACAGACGCACCATAGATGACCCCGTCCTCCACTTCCCTGATCCAGGAGGCCAGCGCCACTACCCCTGCAGCCTTCATCAGCTCTTCGGCGAAAGGTGCAATCAGTATGGCGGAGAGAAAGCTGCCCGCTGTCAGGTCGAAGGGGAGGCAATCTCCGAAACCCTGTAGAGGCACAAGAAGGAGAATGGAGAGACCTGCACTTCCAAGCACGGTTATTACCGCCCCGATAAAAAATGCGTAGATTACCTGGCTCCATGGTTCCCTGCGGTACCGTTCGATCTGCCTGACCCAGTAAGCAAGTGTGAGGGCAAAACCGAATGCTATCGAGACGAGAACCGCCTGAACAATGGTGGCAGGCATGGTGCAGATCGATCTGAACTGGAATGGATGCTTCGAGGTGATAAATGTATACTCTCGTTGATTTTGGGGAGCGATTCAGACCACGCCATCGCCCTGTTGCTCTCCCCATATGGAAATCGAACTTACTTCAGGCCCTTCAAAAAAATCAAGGTAATTATGTGAGATCCACCATCACACTTTCGTCAGGTGGGGTTGAATAGATCGTATGGATTTTCGGGAGATCGGGATGCTCGTATCTGATGATCGATCTGCCCTCGAATACCTGTGGAGAGAGCGGAGAACTCCTATCTGTCCTTCGTTTGGTTCCCTGGATTTTAACTTCATCGAAAGAAATAGAGTTAGATGCAGGCACTGCAGAAGAGACATATAGCCTTTCAGGGGGAGAGAGCTTCTCTCTTCTCAGGTGTTCTCCCTCCGAGTGCATATCTCTCGTCAAATCCTTCGAGTTATCCGTATCTGCGATAAAAGCCTCCCAGGAGCATGGCTCTCTCATATTCTGTGGATATCGTCACCTCTCCATCGATCATCGCTACAAGTTCAAGAAAGGTTTGATGCTCGACAAAAAAAAGGTCGATGGTGGAAGTTTCATAATCACAAAAATTAATAAATGTAAAATCTTGTTGTTTAAAATCATTAATATCAGCTCTCTTTACCTAAACCAGGGCCATTGGTCCCCCATAACCATGAGGGGGCAATTGAGATCCAATGGAGGAGATTGCTTTCGGTCAAATTATTGCTTGAAATATTTATCCAGGGTATGAAAATCACTGGATATATTCAGAACTTATTTCTTCGCTTCAAAATTAAAATTATCAGATTGATACCGATAATCGTAACTATTATTGTTAATACGGTGGTATTGATAACTTCCGACCCGCTTTCTGTCTCCCTGGCGGTGTCAAGAACGATAGGTGTTACTGTAATTTTTATTGTTGTGATTTGATTGGGCGTAGTGTTAGCAGTACTTTCATCAAATGCTATAGCAGGTATATCGGTCGGTATATTAATCGCCGGTTTAACCGAGACGAGCGCAAAGGTGGAGAGGCCATCCGGCGAATCCGCGATGAAGTTGAAGTTCGTGAACTGGTCATAGCCCTCCTGCCTCGTCAGGAGGATGGTCGCGACCCCGTCGCTGAGACGCATGATCCTGATGCTGCCCTTCCCGCCGTTCTTCATCACCCAGTCCTGCGGAATCGTCATCCTTATCGTCGCCGGCGCCGTGCCGGTGACGTTGATCGTCCTGATATCGGCGAGGTATGCGAAGGAGGCGATCTCGAGGCCCTCGCGGTAGGCGCCGATCCAAAAGGCATCCCTCTCCTCCTCCCTCGGCGCATCCTTCAGCTGGAAGCGGATCGCCGCCGTGTCGTTCAGCGAGGGGAGAGAACCGAGTCTCGCGCTCACGTAGAAGAGGAACTTCCCGCCCAGCTCCTTCACATCGCCCATGAGGGGCGGCTCCGTCTCGAGCATGACGCTTCTGATCTTCCCCGTCACGATGTTGTTCAATGGCGTGAGGGCATCCTCCGTCTCGATCGTGAGCTTCAGCCCCTTCGGCTTCGCGACGATGCTCCTGGAGAAGATGCTCACCTCCTCACCGGAGCCGAGAAGGTAGACGGTGATCGTCTGCCCGCCGTTCTCGTCCGTCTCGACCTCGGAGGCGAGGACATATATCCTCAGATACTCGTAGGGGAGCGCCCCTCCCTCGCCCGTGGGGAAGAAGAAGCCTCCGCCACCTCCGCCTCCTCCGCCACCTCCGCCTCCGCCTCCTGAGGTGGTGGAGACGCTGCTGTTGACGACGGTGCTGTTCACGTTGCCCGAGGTGTCGACGGTCCTCGTGGAGAGGTTGTACGGGGTGTTCGGAGCGAGGCCGGTCGCCGTGTAGGCGCTGACAGGGGAGGAGAGGTTGGTCCTGAACACGCCGTCGAGGTAGACCATGACGTGGCTGAAGTCGGGGTCGGCGGGGTTCGTCCACTCCCAGGTGATGGCGGAGCTGGTGACGGCGGTGGCCCTGAGGTTCGTGACGCTGGCCGGAGGAGTCGTGTCGGGTGCAGTCGAGGAGATGTGGTAGACGTACGTGGAGTTCACGTTGCCCGAGGTGTCGACGGTCCTCGTGGAGAGGTTGTACGGGGTGTTC
>JARYLJ010000060.1:0-471 GCA_029907705.1 Methanomicrobiales archaeon | reverse complement strand
ACTCCCAGGTGATGGCGGAGCTGGTGACGGCGGTGGCCCTGAGGTTCGTGACGCTCGAAGGCGGACCAACTGGAAAATCGCTCGCCATCTGAACGGCACGGGAGGCATTGATGCGCCCGCCTGACAGAATCTTGCCCTGCAGGGATGGGTTCGTATCCACGCTCTCGATGATGATATTTTTAATCTGCGTCGCATTCAGGGAGGGGTTCTTTGCTTTGATCAGAGCGGCGAGACCAGAAACAAAGGGGGCGGCCATAGAGGTGCCACTCATCCAATAATAGCTTGATTGATTAGGTCGATGGGCCTCTATCACGACATCGTCGATGTAAAAACCGTCGTAATTATTGGAAGAATCAGAAATAAAATGGAATCTCAAATGGAATTTTGGACTGCCTAAATAATCTGAAATATTCGCATGAAATGCAGTCCATCTGGGGTAAGAGCCATGAATTTCCGAAATTGTGAACCAAT
>JARYLJ010000022.1 GCA_029907705.1 Methanomicrobiales archaeon | reverse complement strand
AAATCACTGTAGGATACGGGGGATTTTATTTTACATCACTTCGTGTACGCTCCCTTACTCGCGAAAGGAAAGGATGACCTTTTTCAGTCGATCCGTTTCATCGATAAAGTTCCTCCAGGGAATGATCCATGGGGGATAAATATCCCCGTTCCTGTTTCTGGATGTCAGGCATTTCCGGAATCTTTCGCGCCCCGCTTCATCGGTCTTTCGCACCCATCGATCACTTCGGAATCCTCGACTCGAACCCCTTGAAGATGCCGATGAAGAGCATGATCACGGGGACGATCTCCAGCCTGCCTGCCCACATCACGAATATGAAGACCCATTTGACTGGCAGCGGGCTCTCTGGGCCAATGTAACCGGCGCCCAACCCATTGTTCCCGATCGCGGAGACGACGTCGAAGATGATCTCTTCGAGCTTCATCTCCGGCATATAGAAGTGCAGGCACACAAGCGTGGAGAAGAATACCACGATGATGAATAATATCACCACGAGCATGTTCTTCGAGAGCTCCACCTCCGATATCTTCTCCGGAATACTCCTCCCCTCGTGCTTGAAGGGTATGATCGTGGTTCTGCGCGTAAAAGAGCGCCTGAACCACCAGATGAGGCCCTCGTACGCGAGCACCACGCGGTTCACCTTAATACCACCGGCGGTACTGCCGGCGCAACCCCCGATCAGCATTATCATGATGATGATGATCACCGTCACCCTCGGCCATGGATGGATGGAGGCGTTCTGGAAACCGGTGCTCGTGATCGCCGAGACGGTCATGAATGCGCCCGTCCTTAGGGCTTCCCCAAGGGGAACGACTCCGAATCTGACCAGATCGAAGACCACCAGCGAAGAGCCCAGCAGTGCGAGGAGCAATAGCACTCGCATCTCACTCTGGATCAGCACCCTCCTGAAGCTCCGTCTGAACATGTAATAGTAGATCTTGAATGGCAATGCACCGGCGAGCATGACGGGGATGAGGACCATCTCGAGCATCGGGTTTGCGTACTGCGGAATTCCACCATCCTTCGGTGTGAAACCGCCGGTGGCGATGGCGGTCATCGTCAGATTGATCGCATCGAAGAGCGGCACCCTCGAGATCAGCCAGACGACAATCGTGAACAAGAACGTGAGAACGAGGTAGATCCCCCACATGTTCCTCCCGGTGGAGACGATGCTCGGCATGAAGGCCTCCGACCGGCCCTCCGAACGATAGAGCTGGAACTGCACGAGTCCCGAGCGGCTCAGCATCGCGATGCCGAACGCGATCACACCGATGCCACCGAGCCACTGGGTGAAGGAGCGCCAGAAGAGGATCGTCCTCGGCGCCACGTCGAGGGATGAGATCATCGTGAATCCCGTCGCGGTCCAGCCGCTCATCGACTCGAAGATACTGTCGGTGACGGAGAGTTTGAGGCCGAGCAGGTACGGTAGCGAGCCGACCAGTGCAACGGACAGCCATGTGAGCGCGACCGCGACGAGTGCGACACTCAGCCTCGCAATCTCCCCCTGCCTCGGGAGCCTCTCCATCAGCGAGCCGAGAATGAAGAAGACCGCGGGGACAGAGCCCATGGGGACGATCATCTCCCATTCACCATAGTAGACGAGCACGATGAGAGGGATCATGGTGGCGACGCTCACGAACCTGAAGATCTCGCCCATATCGTGCGCGATGATCGCGAGGTACTGGATTCGCTTCATCCTCTAACCCTCTTATGCATCCGCCACCTCCATATGCCTTTACCTTCGAACCCGTTCCAGTCAGAGGCGCTGATAAATTCTTACCGTGTGCATGCAGATCCTGCGTGCCCGCGGCCACTGCGCGTCCATATCGCGCGATCCTCATGGCCCGGGATTCACCCGGGGTGGCCGGCGTCCATTCATGGGAGTCGCCCCCTTCGTATTGGTGTTTCCCATAACGGCCTGTTCACTCCGTGTGGTTCATCTTCTTCCATCCCTCCAGATGATAATACCCGCCTGAATCAGAGATACCGGAAAAACAGAGGGCATCGATCATCGTGCCCTGTTATCCGGATACATGGGGGGTGCACGAGGATTCTCTCCCTACCTGAGATCCGATGATCTGAAAGACAGGGGCCACGAACATCGTCGGTCGATACCACGCCCGATCCAGAGGGTTGAATCGAGCCATGCAGGTTCGGAATCTATCCGCCTGTACGAGTCCCGTTCGCATGACCAGATTCAAATTCATCCATCACCTACCATTATGCATCTCCGGAAAGGAGAATCGCATCGCGAGGGTTTCCAAGCCAGGTCAAAGGAGCGGGATTTAGGGTCCCGTCTCGAAGGAGTTCGTGGGTTCGAATCCCACCCCTCGCATCGTACCTGAATGGCCGGGTCAGTGGATCGCGGGGTAATGCCATTCATGGATGAACGTACGGATCCACGGGCACATGCCGGATGCATGCGGGATGCCGAGACCCGCAGGAGCGTATGCGGGTGGAGGGAGGGGCCAACACCGTCCGATGGATGGATAACCGGCCTGTCGAGCACCGATGGATCCTTCTGACTCGTCCATCCTCCCCCATTCGTCGAAGTTCTGTCTTATTCTTTTCAAGGATTGCCATCGCGATCACGAATCCTGCTCATAAAAGTTCGTTCCGGTATGTGGACCGGCACATGGTGCCCTGGATCCCATGATACGGTGACATGATCCATCCGGAAGGAACGATCGCATACGATCTTCCTGCCACAGGATGGAGTCACACGGCGCAACTGCCGCCATCGCATCCTGAAAGGTCGCCAGTTCCACAGGTTCCAGCGCTGCCGTCTGGTGCACGCACCCAGCGGAAACACGGCTGGACCTCGGTTTGACACAGCACATGGGAAATCGCCGGCGGTGGTGTCGGGGGTGCAGTGGTGCGTTGGGAAGCCCATTCGGAGCTTTCGTCAGTAGAGAAGCCGGAAAATTACCCGTCTTACCATCGAAAGCGGTTCGTTCCGCTCTCTGAAACATCTGGAAGTACCATGCTGAACTTTCAATCGCAGAAAGACAATGTCACCTTCACCATCGATGCGATGCATGACAGCAGTTCGTTCGGGATCGGTTCGGGAGGATAACGCCATTACAGGTCGTCATCCGGTTGCTCATCCGCATCCCTTCGCCATGCCTGCATCGCTTCTCGATCTTTTTTGAT
Source organism: Methanomicrobiales archaeon (assembly GCA_029907705.1). Taxonomy (GTDB): domain Archaea; phylum Halobacteriota; class Methanomicrobia; order Methanomicrobiales; family JACTUA01; genus JARYLJ01. Next base: position 29,901 of record JARYLJ010000022.1, on the reverse strand, counting down.
GTGGAGCACACACACTAATGCATGAGAGCGTTCCGTGCACCCAGTATTGGCATGGCTCACGAGCTGGCGGTGAGGACGGTGCTGGAGAGGGGGGGCGTCCTCGTCACCGAGGATGGCGAGGCCACCATCGAATGCGAGGAGCTCCTGATCCGGGTGGAGGAACCGGAGAGCGAACCGATGGTGAGCCCCAGTTCGCGGTTCCAGCGCCGTTTTCTGGAGCGGTATGCGGAGAACCTCATCAGCGGAAGCGACTCTGCCTTCGAGTACGACTACCACCGGCGGCTCTTCGACTGGGGGGAGGAGCTGCAGAAAGGAGGGAATGAGGTGCACGTGGACCAGATCGGGTACATCGTGAGAAAAATCAGGGAGGCCCCATCCACCAGGAGAGCGCTCGCGATCACCTGGAACCCGGTGGTGGACGAATCGCTGAAGGACTGCCCCTGCCTGCAGCTGGTGCAGTGCCTCCTTCGCGGTGAAAAACTGCATATGAAGGTGGTCTTCAGGAGCAACGACATGCTCAGTGCAGCGGGAGCGAACATGTATGCGCTGGTGCAGCTCCAGCGGCATATCGCCTCCCTCCTCGGGGTTCGGACCGGCTCCTATACCCATATCTCGCTGGTGCCGCACATATATTATATCCGCGACCTCCACGACATCGAGCCCTTCTGCCGGCGCGGGGAGGCGATCATGCCTGCACCGGAGGTCTGCCTCGCCTGCGGACGGTGCGGCCGTGCGCAGAAGTTGAAACGAGGCGCTCCGTCAGTTTAATCTCTCCCCGCAATTAACCTTATCAGGCATAGCCCGGTGGTGTAGCGGTCAATCATGCGGGACTCTGGATCCCGCGACAGCAGTTCGAATCTGCTCCGGGCTATTTTAAACAGATATGAGATTTTCGATTTTTTCGGGAAGGAATCCGCCATACCGTTAATCATTTGACAACCCGTTTATCGCCCCAGGTGAGCATGTTATCCCACCGCATTATCGGGAGCACCCTTTGGATGGAAACGAGGAAGACTGTTCCATGAAATCGCGGAGTATCATCAGGTCACGGGACAGAGGATCTGGCAGGTCGTCTCATTCTGCAAAACGAATGGTTTTTACCGTATCCGAAAAGAGCAGGGAGAAGAGCGGAAGCGTTCTCTCATGAAACAGAGTAATCGTACTCGCATCACACGACACCCGTACACTCGGACCCTTGTTCCTCGAGAAAACCCCAAGTCATTTTATAAAAATCAGGCAAGAACGGGAGCATTCCATGTTTTTCTGGCAGGGAGACTGGAGGCAGATCCGGATTGACGGAGAGGCGGAGTGGCTCGTCGCGTTCATGGCGGATGCCCCGCGATTGAGTACCTGCGATGGCATATTCGATCGACCCTGCATTGAGAAGACCAACCAGTTCCTTCAGGAAAGGTTTGAGTAGTACGGGATACAGAGAGCAATCCCTCATCGGGAATGGAACGCAGTTCATCTCAGCGAGGGATCCAAAGACAGCCGATCATACCTTCAGGAGGTTCCTCGAGTATCACTAAACGGGATATCAGAACACGGGTTCTTCGGTGATGTTGAAATTCAATTTCCGAGGTTCGGTTCGTTCCATAAGATGGTGTCCCGGCACAACGAGATCGGGCCCCATCGCAGTCCCGATTATGCCCTTCTCTCTGAGACGAGGCAGCGGTATTTCAGTCAAATGCCACTCGATGGGTCAGCTCGGGGTCTTCTGTTACCGGTTGCCTCCCGAACGGATCCTCGGGAATGCTCAGAGGTGGTCGTATGCGGAGGGCGAGCGATCTAAAATGAATTCGGCATATCAAACGCATGAATTCGACAACCGCCTGTGGCAAATGATCGAAGAAGAGGATTTGTAGTCGAGAGGAATGCCGGAGCCCACGTGGAATGGCATGTGTGATCCCATGGAGCGGCCGTGAGCGGGAATTCCCCATCCGATGGGAAGGATCACATCGGATGAAGGCATACGAGAACACATACCCAATTTCTAGGATGAACAGGCAATGGGGATGTTCCATATACAGGTCAATATATTGATGTGCAGGAGATCGCATGCCAGGGTGCCAGTACATACGAGGCCAAAATACCCATATGAACACGGCACTCATCCCCTTTCCACCATGCATTCTTCCTGAACGGATGAATTGGGATCCCTTATTCCAATTTAATGCGCGCAATCTTAAAACCGAACATTTTAAAAACTGTATACAGGCAAAAACGCAATATTTTTCGAATTTTCGTTTTTGATAGACCACAAAACATATAATAACTGCTCTCCTAAATAATCCTAATATTCCGTAAATCGGAATATGGGGCACGGTGAAGCCTTTTTCGACGTGTGTCGAACATGCTCGCCATGCCAGTCTGAATCGCATTGATGAACAATGAAAGGAGGAAACCTGATGAGTAAAGGAATTGGAATTGCAATGGTGGCGCTCCTCGCGATGGTTATGCTTGTATTGCCCGTATCGGCAGGAATCACGACCATCAATCCAGGGGACACCATATTCATCGGCGAGCAGGGCCTGAATATCGAGGCGGCTGTTCCCGATGATTGGATTGCCTACTGGGCGCCAGGTCAATCCCAGGCCGAAACACCATACACGATCAATGTAGCTACCCAGAAGACATCGTTCTACGTGGATCCCAGCGAATTCACGGATAGAACCGGCGACTGGTATTCATGGAATGGCACAAGTAACAATGGTACGGCTTTCAAGGTCCAGACACCTTCAATCGACCTGAAGATCTGGAACGCTGATACTGGAAAGGATGTATCGGACAAATCAGTAGTACGCGGTGCGTTTCTCACATTCCGCATTGACAGCAACCTGCATCCGATAAATACCAGAGCTGGATACGTCAACAACACAGATGGATTCCTGACGATCAAGGTGAAGGACCCGGTTGGTTCCGTTTATACCGTCGTGGTCGGTGAAGGAGGAGATGAAAATCCATTGACAAAGTTACCTCTCAACGTCAGTACCATGACCTCGCTCTGGTTCCCCGATGGGAATACCGTGGCTACCAACTACTGGGACACTGAAGCCCAGACAGATACTACCTATATCTACAAGGCAGGGTCCTACGAGGTCTGGGTCGAGGCCGATCCGAACAGCATGAAGACGAACTGGAACTCCGCCACAGGCAAGGTAGTATCGACTCACCGCACAGTCACCATCGCTGACGACACGGTAACGATCACAGCGAACACCGACTCGGTTGTGCGTGGGGATGATTTCTCTCTTGCGATCACGGGCAGACCGAACAGCGATTATGTCCTGTGGATCGATGGCACCAGTGGCGCGGTTTGTAATGAAATACCGGCGATAAAGCGCGGCCAGGCAGGAGTCAGCGTTGAAGATGATGATGCCTATTACTACGAATATAAAGCAGACACCCGCGTTTCCGACAGTGCAGCGAATTGCACAGGTGCATATGCAATGGTGACGCTCGACGATTCCGGCAAGAGGACCGTTGGTGTTTCGACAAGTTCCACCACAAATGACAAGACCTACACATTCCGCGTGCAGGATAACAGGACGTATACAGTTGCAAAGTGGGACACGGTGAAGGTGAAGGTGACGAAGGGTGCCGTAACCATCGATGCCGAGGGGGACAAGGTCTACTATGTCGGCATGGACATCAAACTCTTTGGTGAAAACACCGATTCCGAGAGGGTATATCTCTTCATCACAGGACCGAACCTCGCACCCAACGGGGCAAACCTCGACAATACAAGTCAGGCATCAATAAATGATGATGCTAACACATTCCATGTCGAGGACGTGAAGTCCGACAATACATGGGAATACACCTGGGCCACCAGCGGCGTCGGTCTGGATGCCGGCACGTACACCGTCTGGGCAGTCTCTCAGCCGAAGAACAAAGGTAGCCTCGCTGATGTTAAGTACGCCTCTTTATCCTTCCAGATCAGAAAGGCGTTCGTGACCGCACAGATGGATGCCACGAGACTGGCAAAGGGAGACAAGCTGGTGATCAAGGGCAATGCAGAGGGCAATCCCTCGGAGGGTGTTGCCATCTGGATCTTCGGCACTAATCTGGCCTTAGACCGTACAGAGAGTGTCGAGGACGACACATCCTTCAAGTACGAAAACAGCAACACCAGAGACTGGAGTGCGGGACAGTACTTCGTCGTTGTGCAGCACCCGATGTACAACAACAGACTCGATGTGGTAAGACGGGATGATTATGTTGTCAATCTTGCCCAGGATGGCTTACAGGAGTTCAAGATTATCGGCGCCAATCGCCTCATGGGCTCTGATGCAGCGGAGGCACTCGTACAGGTGCTGAACAAACCGAACATCGACGACACCTACGTGAAGCTCTTCTTCATGCTTGAGGAGGGTTATATCAGCATCGATGCGATTGGCGACAAGTACGTCGGTGACAAGTTCACGATGAAGGGCACCACGAACCTCGCAGTGGATGATGCACTGATCGTCACAATCACCTCGGCCTCGTTCAGACCGACGGAGAAGACACAGGCGAGCGAGTTCAGCGGCGCTTCCGGCACCGTGAAGGTTGTGAAGGGCACCGGCCTGGAGAATGCATGGTCCTTCGATGTGGACACAACGGGCTTCAAGCCTGACCAGTACATCGTGACCATCGAGTGTGTCGAGACCGGCACAACGGCGACCACGACATTCACCGTCAGCGAGGCACCCCCGGTGACACCCACCACGGTACCGCCGACCACTGCGCCTGAAACCACTGCGCCTGAAACCACTGCGCCTGAAACCACCACACCCCCGCCGACCACCACACCCGGTTTCGGTGCGTTCATCGCCCTGATCGGTCTTGGTGCGGTTGCGGTGCTGGTGCTCCGCAGGCACTGAACCTAATCACACCTTTTTTTCAGTTACAATCAATTGCAGTGTAATCGGGTCTGTCTTTCTTCTAGGATCCTTCGACGATCGACTCAGGCGATTGACAAGATATCGACGAGGACGAACCCCCCGGATAATTAAGCCCTGCTGCTCCGCTTCCACACGCAAAGGACTTCTCCTGCCTTGCCCCCATTGAAACACAGGTGAGTTGGAACAGGTTCGGGTATAATGTTATAAGGCAAGGATTGGATTCCCTTTCACCACTTCCGATGATGCTGAATTCGAACATATCGTGTTCGGAATCTTCCCTTTGGATCGACGAACTATTCGATGGGATGACCCCATCCAGGGCTGGACCCGCATCTTACGGAGGTTGCCCCCCGCATCCCGATGGACAGAGATATCACCCGTGGTGCAAATATTAAGGAAATGACAGAACAGGAGAATCCCTGAATATGAAGCTCTCGGTGAAACTGATCGATATCACACAGAGGGGCGTGCTGCTGAACAAGCTGGATGCCCGGGAGATCGGGGTGATGGACGGGGACAGGGTGCAGGTGATCAACCAGGCGAAGGGGAAGTCGGTCACCGGGGTGGTGAACACGACGACCACGATCATCGAAAAGGGCACCGTTGGCGTCTTCGCACAGACGAACAGCCGCCTCGAGTTCGCCGCCGGCGAGAGCGCCGAGGTGAGGGAGGCGGAGCGACCCGTCTCCCTGGACTACGTGAAGAAAAAGATGAACGGGGAGAAGCTGACGAAGGACGAGGTCTTCGAGATTGTGAAGGACGTGGTGGAGGATACGCTCTCCAGTTCGGAGATCACCGCCTATATCTCCGCGACCTATATCAACGGTATGGACATGGAGGAGGTGGAGCACCTGACGAAGGCGATGGTCGATACAGGCGAGAGTCTGAAGTTTACCACCCACCCCATCGTGGACAAGCACTCCATCGGCGGTGTACCGGGAAATAAGATCTCCCTCCTGGTGGTACCCATCGTCGCGGCGGCCGGACTGAAGATCCCGAAGACCTCGTCGCGTGCGATCACGGGCGCCGGGGGTACCGCTGACCTGATGGAAGTGATCGCCAGCGTCGAATTCTCTGCGCAGGAGGTGCAGGAGATGACGATGAAGGTGGGGGGAACGATCGTCTGGGGAGGGGCGACAAACATCGCGCCGGCGGACGACCGCTTCATCACGGTCCAGTACCCCTTCAAGCTCGACGCGAGGGGGCAGATGCTCGCCAGCGTGATGGCAAAGAAAGTGGCGGTGGGCGCCGACCTCGTCGTGATCGATATCCCTGTGGGAAGGGGTACGAAGGTACCTGATATCAACGAGGGCCGAAAACTCGCCCGTGAGTTCATGGAGATGGGTGAGCGCCTGGACATGCGGGTGGAGTGTGCACTCACCTATGGTGAATCCCCCGTGGGCAGGGCGATTGGTCCGAAACTCGAGGTGAGAGAGGCGCTCGCCGTATTGGAGGGTGCGACGATCCCCAACTCCCTGATCCAGAAGAGCCTCTCCATCGCCGGCATCCTGCTGGAGATGTCAGGTAAGGCAGCGATGAATGCCGGCTACGAGGCGGCGGAGAAGATTCTGCGCAATGGAAAGGCACTGGAGAAGATGCACCAGATCATCGAGACGCAGGGTGGCGACCCGAAGGTGAAGTCCGAGGAGATCGTGCCGGGAGAGCACCAGTTCGTCGTCAATGCGCCGCAGTCAGGCTATGTGATCGAACTGAACAACCAGGCGCTCATCACCATTGCACGGGAGGCGGGGGCGCCCCACGACAGGGGTGCAGGCATCTACATACATGCGAAGAAGGGAATGAAGGTGAACCGGGGCGAACCCATCTTCACCATATATGCGGAACGTGGCTGGAGGCTGCAGCGGGCGATCGAGACAGGAAGGCGCCTGATGCCCATGCTGGTGGAGGGGATGCTCATCGACCGGGTGCCCAAGGTGCACTGGGCATGATTTTTGGGTGATGACCGATCTTCTGCCCCTCACCATTTGCCAGAATCCTGTCTAATCGGTTGGCTCGATATATGCCCTGACCCATGGCATATCCAGAGCCGATCGGCATCGATCCATGTTACCCCCTTTATGCATCAACCCTGGATGAACTCCTGTAATGGAACAGGTCGAAGCCGTGATAATAACGTTTACCCGGAAAAGAGGAGATAAGCGGACCCCGATGGATCGTCAGGTACGGAGGGATTTTAATCATAATCTACCTGAACTCACCATATGCGTTCTACATGTGATGCCTGCGAGTCGCCGGTGCCCCTCGAGAACGATGCCTGCCTGATCCGGCGGTTCTCATGCTCTGGACGTGAGACTTGTCTTTCATGCGATATGGCGCATCCCATCGGCGCATCTCCTGTCTGAAGGCAGGGTCTTTCTTCCCCGCGATGCAATCCCGTTTATCCATGTATGCACGTGTATCGGCGTTCAGGTATGACGGATGGCTCGTGAGTTCAGGTAATAAATTATTGAAAAAACCCCTGCGATGAAAATCACGATCCGGCTGCGTGACAATTTCTTTTTAGGCCGGGCAAGAAAAACATGGCTCGTTTCGCACGAAAAGGCGGACCCAGCGGGGATCGAACCCGCGTCCTTGGGTCCGAAGCCCAAGAGGATATCCGCTACCCCATGGGTCCGGGCCTAGGTTTTATATCGCAAGATATTAAGCGTTTCCTGCGTAACCTATCGCGGATGATACTCTCTGCACGCGCGATCAGGGATCGGCTCGGCGATGGTGGCGGGCTCGTGCTGACGCCCTTCGCCGAGGAGTGTCTGCAGCCCGCCTCCTACGATCTGAGGGTTGGGAGCGATGTGATTCTGTCGCCGAAGGAGTGCTCACTCGTCCCCAGTATGGAGTGGGTGGAGTTGCCTGCTGACCTCGCCGCCACCCTGAGATGCCGTTCATCGTATGCGAGGAGGGGGCTTCTCATCGGTGGAGGCTTCGTGGATCCGGGATTCCGGGGTCAACTGACTCTCTGTCTTACAAATATGAGTGCCGAACCCCTCCGTCTGCGCCGCGAGGAGAGGGTGGTGCAGATGGTGCTCCATCAGGTGACCACAAACGACCGGGTATATACAGGCAGGTACCAGGACAGCGAGGGAGCGATCCCCTCCCGCCTGTAAAGGCAAGGAGACGCACGGGGCCATGAAAATCCGTAAGACCGCATATGATCCATGGTGAAAGCGAGCGTAAGATCCTGGAGATACTCAGGATCCTGAAGGAATCGAAGGAGCCGATGGGGGCGAAGAGGCTGAGCGAGCTGATGGCAGATCGCGGTTATGTCCTGACCGACCGGGCAGTGCAGTACTACCTGAGCTACCTGGACAGGCGAGGATTCACGCGAAAGATCGGGAACGTCGGGAGGGTGCTGACGCCCCGGGGGGTCGCGGAGATGGAAAGGGCGCTGGTGGAGGAGAGGGTCGGTTTCATCATCTCGGAACTCGAGAGGCTCGCATACAGGAGCACCTTCGATCCATCGAGTGCGACTGGCGATGTCGCATACAACCTCACCATCGCGTCCGAGACCGAGGGCGAGGCAGTGGCCGCTGCCTTCGAAGAGGCCATAAAGGCGGGATACGGGTTCTTCTCCGGTTACCGGCAGCTCGACAGGGACCCGAGAGTACCCCGGGGATATACCGGTTTCATTACGGTCTGCAGCATCACGATGGACGGCGTGCTCCAGCGCCGTGGAGTGCCTGTGAGGGTCGCCTACGGCGGGCGTATCTCCGTCCAGGATGGGGAGGCGGGAACTTTCCTCGATCTGATCGATTACAGGGGCACCACCATCGACCCGCTCCAGCTCTTCATCTCTGCAGGATTGACATCCGTGGGAAGTGCGATCTCGGAGGGCAAAGGTATCGCACTGGCCAATGTGAGAAAGATCCCCGTGCAGGCAGAGGAGGAGACGCGCGGGACGATAGGGCTGATGCAGGAGTGCGGATTTTCATTCCCCGTCGCCATGGGGGTGGAACTCTTCAATCTGCCGTCGGATCCCTACAGGCTTTCTGTGGTCGCGTTCAGTGGCATGAACTGCGTGGCACGTGCGGTCGAACGCGGCCTCACCGTAAGGACAGAGATAGGCGCCGGCACCATACCTTTCTCGAAGATCGCAGGATCTAACGAATCCAGGTGATGCCGAAATCCTCCCCCTCCTTCTTCCTCTTTCTCGACCTTCGCTCGCCCCTGGGAGCCTCTTTTTCATCCTTCTTTACAGCGCCTGCGGGGGAGCTCTCTATGGGAGCCGCGCTCGTCTCTGGCGGCGCTTCGGGCCCTGCGACAGCGGTTGGTGAGCCATTTGCCTCGGAGGAGGGGTGGCATCGGTCCTTGATCACCCTCAGCAGTGCGAGCGCCTCGTTCTCCACGTGTCCCACCGCCTTCCATCCCCTCCCCCTTCCCGACAGAGAGGGAAGATCCGCTGCACTCTCTTTCGGGAGCGGTTCACCGGGAGGGGGTGACTGGAGCGGTGCTGAGACCTTCGCCACCCCGATACCAGCGGTGTCCGGGGGCAGCGCGTCCGGAGATGAAGGGACATCACCCGGTAACGGCCTGCCATCTGTGTGCACTACGCCGGTCTCCTGCCTGAACTGATCCCTTATCTCCCTCAACTCCTCGATGCGCGGTATATTCCGAAGCCCTGCGAGCATCACGATGATGACCACATACCGCGTATTCTTCACCGGGTAATCGCCTGAACGCATCTCCAGACCTGAGATGCTCCTGTCGATCCATCTGCGGACCGTCTGGAAACCGCGCATCGAGAGCTCGTGAGAGGGGCCCGCGATCAGAACGAGCGCCTTCTCCGCGCTGGTGAGGTCACAGGATATGCTCGTCTCCTCGTACACTGCCTTCTTTGCGAGAGAGACGATGCGAGCCGCTTTCTCGTGCATCTCCTCCATGGACGGCTTCTTCGACCTGAAGAGGCCCAGTATCGATGGTGTCTGGGGGGGGAGCATCTCTGCCGCGTAACCGATGGAGACGAGACCCATGCCGGTGATGGTGTTCAGCACCTCTCCGGCGTCCAGCACCACCTCCGCCACCTCCACGCCCCTCTCGGTGAATTCTCCTGCTCTGAGGGTGAGGCCCACATACCTCGCGATCCTTTCGTTCAGATATGCATACACATCCCTCGGGTTCGAGGCCTGTGCACCTTTGGCGTCCCCCCTTACCCGGTGGAGATACAGAGGTGCCACCCTTCCTCCGGCACCTGACCACTGTGGCATCTCCTTCCTGAGCCGGCCATACCAGAGCTCGTTGTCGAAGAGGATCAGCGCATCCGCGAACGTACCGATCATCTCGATATCGTCCATCGCCTTCGCCGCCCGCTTCTTCCCCTCCTTCCGGCAGGGAAGCGTCGCCACACCGAATATCGGTTCCCTGAAGGCTTTCCTGATCTCTCTGGCGATCTTTGGGACCGCATCCACGAGTGTACCGCCGAGTCCCGCGCAGATGAGTACCGCATCGATCTGGCTCGTATCGATCTGGTGGAGGCGTGTCATCACCTCCTCGATATGGATGGATGTATCCACGTCGAATGGACGGTCCGGGTCGATGGGCGGGAAGAAGAGCCTGGATTCAGGCGGGAGGTAGCGGAGCTGCTGGAGTGTGTTGGGATCGAGATCGATCGCCAGCGCCTTCATGCAGTGCACGCGGCTCCGCTGATCATGATCGAAGAGATGGTCTACGATCCTCGACCCGGCTCCACCCAGACCGATCGCGAGAACACGCATGTGGACACCCGAAGGAGAGATTTATGCTGTACAATGCGGATTCGGAAAGGATAATCATATGCATCCCTGTCGAGCGCTGCACCGGGGGGTGCTGGAAAAAATCCTCAATTCCAGCGAGGAGGGGGTCTGTGTATCCAATCATGCATGAAAACGCAACGGTTTTAACCACAAGGGCGATAATAGTTCATGAGGTGATTAAGCCTTGAGTTATGGAATTGAATTCGTTCCTGGGAACATTACAGTCAAGCAGGTCGTCACCTACTGCAAACTGGCTGAATCGAAAGACATCGATTATGCATGGATAACGAACCACTACAATAACCGGCACTGCTACCCGACACTGGCGGCTGTGGCGATGAACACCACGACCCTGAAGATGGGTCCGGGGATCATGAACTCCTTCACGGACACCCCGGCAGCGATGGCATCCTTCTACTGCACGCTGAACGAGATCTCGGATGGGCGTGCCGTACTCGGTATCGGTCCGGGTGACCTCTCCACGCTACCGAAGATCGCGATCCAGCCGGAGAAGCCGGTGGCGCGACTCGAAGAGGCGATTGCGGTGATGAGGGAACTCGTTGCCGGTGAGACGGTAACGAAGAAGGGCCGGCAGTTCTTCGACTATGACGGCGCGAAGCTGACGGGTGTGACGCTCCCCGGTAAGAAGGGCATCCCGATCTACGTGGGTGCACAGGGCCCGAAGGTCTTGGACCTCGCCGGACGCGTTGGTGACGGGGCGCTCATCAATGCCTCGAACCCGAAGGACTTCGAGGTGGCGATCCCGATCATCAAAGCGGCCACGGAGAAGGTCGGCAAGAAGGGCTTCGACATCGGTGCTTATACCGCGATGTCCATCGACAAGGACAAGAAGAAGGCCCGGAATGCCGCGAAGATCGTGGCCGCATTCATCGCCGCAGGCTCCCCGCCAGATGTGCTCAACCGCCACGGACTCAACATGGACAACGTGGCGAAGATTAAGGCAGCGCTCGCGAAGTTCGACTTCAAGACCGTGGGCGAACTCGTGGGTGACAAGGAGATCGATGCCTTCACGATTGCCGGCACACCCGAAGAGGTGAAGGCGAAGTGCGACGAGCTGACCCGAGTCGGTGTCACGCAGATCATCTTCGGATCCCCGATCGGACCGGATGTGGTCAACTCGATCCGCCTCCTGGGCAAGTACGTGGTGTGAGAGTCCGAACAATCTCTTTTTTTATTCAACAAGGCAGCTATTCCTTTAGAATGGCCGGTCGTATCCGCCATCCATCCTTCAGTGGCGAGGCTAGATGATGATGTTTACAGTCAGGGAGGTAAACACGCCGGGTGGCAGACTCCAGTACAGGACCGATCTCCTCACCGGGCTCTCGTGCCGCATCAGTACCGCAAGGCTGAGGAGAGGCATCGATCAGGCTCCGCAAGTGACTTCCTCCGCAGAAGGTTGCCCTTTCTGCCCCGAACGGCTCGAGCACACAACGCCTGTCTTCTCGGACGGGAGGAGGATCGTATACGGGGAGAGCGTGACCTTTCCCAACCTCTTCCCCTTCGGCGCATGGCATACCGTGACGGTCATCTCAAGGGCGCATACGGTGGAGCGGTTCTCTGCGAAGCAGCTTTTAGATGCGTTTTCCGGCCAGATAGAGTCGCTGGAGGGTCATGAGGGCTTCCCATCGATAAACTGGAACTATCTCCCCTCTGCGGGAGCGAGCATCGCCCACCCTCACATCCAGGGTCTCGTCGATCAGGAGCCTTCCTTCCGTGTCCGCAGGTGCATGGAGGGTGGGAAGAGATATCTCCAGAAGATGGGTAGGAGTTACTGGGACGATATGCGGGAGGCGGAGATGAGATCGACGAGGCAGCTTCTCGATGGGCACCTCTTCTGGTTCGCAAATCCGGTCCCCATGGGGGAGAGGGAGGTGCTCTGCATCCTCCCATTCTCCCATCTCGATGAGATGAAGAGTGAGCTCATCGCCTTCGTGGAGGGGTTGCTCTGCATGATCGACTTCTATCGCACCTTCGGGACATCGGCATTCAACCTATCCATTTTCTTCGAAGAGGAGGGGGAGGAGCATGGATTCAGGGCATTCTCCTCCATGATCGCCCGTATCAATCCGAACACCGTATCGTTGAGCGACTCCTCGTTCATGGAGCGCCTCCACCTGGAGCCCCTCATTCTCACGATGCCGGAGGAGATGGGGCCGATCTTCCGGAGGATGCAGGAAACTGTGTCGCCTTCGGCGAAATCGAACGATAATTCCTGATCAGAGGGCTGTAGAGGCGTTGATCCCGTCGGTGCCATCCACATCCGGGATCAAGACAGGCACCCGAAAAAGGCCCTGCGATACGATGGAATGCCCGGATTATCCGGTATTTATCCCCTCGATTCAGACGGGGCCATCTGCCATCTGAGAAAAAAAGGAATTAATTTTGTTGGGCGCCTTTCACTCGGGCTTGCTGATCAGCTTCACCTTGGATACGATGACGCCGTCCTTCTTGTGCGGTTTCCTGATGACGCCGTCCATGCCCTTCTCCAGCTCACGTGCCTCGTCGCAGAGCTGTGCCGCCGCCCTCATCATCTCGTGGGCACTGGCGACGATCGGGATGTAATCCACCCACTCCTTTGTCATGAAGCAGCCCTTCACGTTCACGCCGGCGACCGACTGGGCGATCTCGTATGCGGCTCTCGCCTTCGCCATCGCGTAGGGGTTCGTGAACTCTCCGGCGACCGCCTTGTCAGAGGAGATCACGACTTTCGGCAGGACGAGGGCATCGCCCTTCTTTCCGGCCTTTACCTGATCGATCACCTTGTCCAGTTCCATCTGGAGCTTGCGGAAGGCACCGGTGACCGCGAGTACCTTGACGAGATTCCCGTTGTAATCGGCCATCTCGATGGGGTCCAGGAACTCCCGCCTCGCTCCGATCATCGCGTCCGCCTTCATGATGATATAACCGAACTTGCTCGCCTTCAGCGCCTCGAACTGCTCCTTCTTCGTGGTGATGTCATCCGTGATAACGATGGACGGGATGCCTGCCGCCAGAAGTGCTTCTCGAGCCTTCGTGGGTCCGGGCAGCACACCGTTCGGTGAGACAACGATGGCGAAGTCGGGTCCCCAGGCCTTCATGTTGTTGATCACACGATCGATGTCCTTCTCCTGGAGCTTCGTACCGCTGGTCGCCATGAATGTCTCCATGTCCTCACGGTCGGCACGCTCGTCGAGCAGCAGCTCGGCCATCACACCGCTGGCGATGTTGCCCAGTTTGGCAATTCCTACCTTAACTACCATTAATTTCACCTCTTTTCGATTAATTACAACGTTATATCAATCAGTCGGGATATAAACGTTTTGAATTTATGTCCAAGGGAAAAAATAAGACTGTCATACGTTCCAATTTTTAATTTTTTTCATTTATATTCGAATTTCTTCTTTCCCGAGGACGTCATGGCTCTTCGTGTGGTTAAAGAAAAGTGTTTAAATTTTCCATGATTATTATTACATGTGAAAGAATCGCTCCTGACAGAACGTCAGAAGCAGGTGCTGCGATTGAGGCGGCAGGGGCTCACACAGCAGCAGATCGCAGATCTCTTCTCCACCTCGAAGGCGAATATCTGCGCCATTGAAAAGGCGGCAATGGAGAATATACGGCGCGCCAGGGAGACGATCGCGTTCCTCCACACGCTGGACGCGATTCAGCTCTGCACGATCACCGCAGGAACGGACCTCCTCGGGGTGCCCGAAACGATATACCGCGAGGCAGAAAAACTGAGCATCAAAGTGAGATATGACACGATCGAACTCCTGAACAGGATACGATCCTCTGTACCCGAATGCTGCCATGGCCGATATTTGAAGGATGATCTCACGATTTTCATCAACGAAAGCGGGGATATCTTCGTGGAATAGACGCGGTTGTCCCACCATTAATAATTGTTACGAAAATCTTTATTACCGCATCCGGAGAATTAATAAAGGCCGTTCATAAGGTATGGCAGTCGCCCATGGAAAAATGGGGAACTGCCATGAGGGATGGTAATACGTCCTCGGAAGGATACGACGGCAGGACTGCGCCGAGGCGCAGCGTGCTGAGTGTGCCGGGTCTGAGGGATCCGCAGGGCGGACGCAATGGCGTGCCCTTCTCCCGTGAGCAGGCGGAGAGCGGAATCCCGTCAGGATCTGTTTGCGAGTAGGGTATCCTGCTGATATTTCGGTCCCCCGAAAGATCAGAAGTTATCGCTCCGTCTTCCCCCCGAGAAGATCAGAGAACGAGGCGGGATGGAGGGGCCGCGCTCCTGATGGGAGGTCAGGCGATTCAGCAGGGGACGTTACCTATGCAAAGTAAGCGGCGTTGAACTCACCACAGTTGTGGAGAGAGGTTGGATTGGATCATGCCGAAGACTAACAGGCCACGAAGAGGGTCACTCGCATACAGCCCGAGAAAACGGGCGAAGAGTCCGATTCCCAAATACAAGTCCTGGGCGGAGTACGACGGGGAACCCGTTTTCCAGGGACTGGCAGGCTACAAGGTGGGTATGACCCATGTCGTCATGGTGGACGACCACAGGTTCAGCCCCACCGAGGGAAAGGAGATCACGGTTCCCGTGACAATCGTCGAACTGCCACCGACGAAGGTGGCGGCGATCAGGGCCTACAGAAAGGACACCAATGGCGAACATCCGATGACAGAGGTATGGGCGGATGTGCTGGACGTGGAGATATGGCGTCGTCTGCCCATGATGAAGAGCCACGAGAGTGAAAAGGCGTTGAATGCCATCAGGGAGGCGGTCACTGGAGGGCGTGTATCGGATATCAGGGCGATCGTATACACCTGCCCGATGGAGGTATACGGCATCCCGAAGAAGATCCCGGATCTGATGGAGATACGGATCGCCGGAGGAGACATGGGAAAAAGGCTGGAATACGGACTCTCCATGCTCGGAAAGGAGATCCCGGTGGAGAAGATCGTTCAGCCGGGTGGCTATCTCGATGTCACGGCGATCACGAAGGGGAAGGGTACCGAGGGTCCTGTGAAGAGGTGGGGGATCAAACTCCGGAAGAGAAAGCACCGTGTCGGCAGGAAGAGGCATATCGGGAACCTCGGCCCGTGGCATCCACACCATATCAGGTGGCAGGTGCCCCAGCTCGGTCAGCTGGGATATCAGCAGAGGACGGAGTTCAACAAGAGGCTTCTGAAGATCGGCGAGAATGGTGGAGAGATAACCCCTGCAGGCGGCTTTCTCCATTATGGCGATATCAGGAACAGATATCTCGTCATCAAGGGCTCGATCCCGGGGCCTGTGAAGAGACTCGTACGAATACGAAATGCCGTGAGGCTCGGCGAACACAAGGTCCGTGTACCCACGATCCAGTTCGTGTCCGTCCAGAGCAAGCAGGGGTGATTCGAGATGAAGGCACAGGTCAGATCACTGGATGGAGGTGTCGCGGGCGAGATGGAGCTCCCTCCCGTCTTCGGGGAGGATTTCAGGCCGGATCTCATCAAGAAAGCGGTTCTGGCGGTCCAGAGCACACGTTATCAGCCGCATGGCACCGATCCGTACGCCGGCATAAGAACCTCTGCCCATTCATGGGGCAGTGGAAGGGGCGTCGCACATGTCCCGAGGATCAAAAACGGCTCCCGCGCGGCCAGAGTGCCGCAGGCGAAGGGTGGCAGGGAGGCGCATCCGCCGAAGGTCCAGAAGGTGCTCCTCGAAAAGATCAACGTGAAGGAGATGAGGAAGGCCATCCACTCTGCGATCGCGGCGACCGCGATGAAGGATCTCGTCCTTCACCGCGGGCATTCCTTCGAAGGAGACCTGCCTCTCATCATAGAGGACGGGCTGGAGGGGCTGAAGAAGACCGGTGATGTCGTCGAAGCCCTGAGAGCGATAGGGGCGTATGCAGATGTGGAGCGTTCGAAGCGCTCAAGAAAGATCCGGGCGGGCCGGGGTAAGATGAGGGGACGGGTGTACAAACAGAAGAAGAGCCTTCTGATCGTGACTGCGAAGGAGCCCCTCGAAGCGGCCCGGAACCTTCCCGGCGTGGATGTGGCCACGGTGAAGCAGCTGAATGCAGAACTCCTCGCCCCCGGCACCCATGCGGGTCGGCTTACCCTCTGGACGGAGAGTGCGATAAGACTCCTGGGAGGGATGACAGAATGAGGCTCAAGTACCCCCTCGTCACCGAGAAGGCGATGATGATGGTGGAGCAGCAGAACACCCTCGAGTTCCTGGTCTCGAGAGATGCGACCAAGGCCGAGATCCAGAGAGAGGTGGAGAAGGCCTTCGATCAGGAAGTGAAGGAAGTAAGGACCATGATGACCACGAAGGGCGAGAAGAAGGCGATCATCAGTTTCATGAAGGAGAAGGCGGCAGAGGAGATCCTCAGCCGGCTGGGTATCATGTAGGTGAGGATATGGGACATCGCATACAGACACAGAACAGGGGCCGTGGGGGTTCGACATGGCGCGCACCATCGCACAGGTACCGGTGCGAGGTGAAGCATGCAGGAGACACCTCGAAGAGGGTGAGGGGGACCGTCATCGATATCGAACACGATCCGGCGAGGCATGGCCCGGTCGCCCTCGTGAGACTGGAGACCGGAAAGACCCAGTATGTGCTTGCAACCGAGGGGACCGGTGCCGGCGATGCGCTGGAATGGGGTCCGGGTGCGGAACTGAAGATGGGCAACACCCTGCTGCTCAGGGAGATCCCGGTGGGCGCCTCGATATGCAACATCGAGGCGGTGCCCAACGACGGCGGAAAGTTCGTCAGGTCGAGCGGTACGCAGGCGATGGTGATGGGGAGATCCGAGGACAACAAGGTGGGTGTGCGCATGCCGAGCGGCAAGCTGAAATGGTTCGATGGTTACTGCATGGCCACCATTGGCGTGGTCGCAGGCGGCGGCAGGGGCGAGAAGCCGTTCGTCAAGGCTGGAAAGAAGTACTGGAAGATGAAGACCACGGCGACGAAGTGGCCGGTCGTGAGGGGGGTCGCGATGAACGTGATCGATCACCCGTTCGGCGGCGGTGCGCACCAGCATTCAGGAAGGCCAAAGACAGTGGCGAGAGGGACGCCGCCCGGCAGGGTGGTCGGGCACGTCTCGGCCCGTCGAACAGGCAAGCGGAAGAGGTGATGATCGATGGTCAGAAAATCCATAAAGAAACTCCCAAGAAGGCGTGAAGAATTCACCTTCCGCGGCCTCACTATCGACGAGTTACGGCAGATGAGCGTCGCTGAACTCCTCCCCGTGATGCCTGCACGCGTGAGGCGGAAGATCAAGCGCGGACTCTCGCGGGGCGAGGAAGGGCTTCTCGCCCGATTCAGGAGCGGGGATGTGAGGATACGCACCCACCTGAGAAGCATGGTGGTGCTGCCCGAGATGGTGGGCCGCAACATCGAGATCCACAATGGAAAGGAGTGGGTCAAGGTCGACATCCAGCCGGAGTCTGTCTTCCATTACCTCGGGGAGTTCGCACTCACACGGAGAAGGGTCGTGCATGGCACCGCGGGTATCGGTGCCACGAGATCGAGCAAATATGTCCCGCTGAAGTGATGGCGATGGTTCAAAGAGAGTACATGGTTCAGATGGAGAAGGAAGGCACCGCACGCGCGATGGCCACCGAGCTGGATATATCGCCGAAGCATGCGATCGAGATTGCCGACTTCATCAGGCATATGAGCACCTCCCAGGCGATCGGGTATCTGGAGAAGGTGGCGAGACTGGAGAGTCCGATCCCCATGAAGCGGTTCAAGAGGAATGTCTCCCACAAGCGGGGCATCCCGGGCTGGGCCGCTGGCAGATATCCCGTGAAGGCTGCGAAGGCGTATATCGCGCTGCTGCAGTCGGCTGTCAAAAATGCAGAATATGCAGGTCTCGACACGGAATCATTGGAGATCGTCCATATCGCCGCGAATAAGGGGAGAACGTTCACCAGGTTCTTCCCGCGCGCGATGGGCCGGGCGACCCCGAAGAGAGGTGAGCGTGTGAACCTGGAGGTTATCGTCAGGGAGGTGGCGTGATGGCCATAGAGCGGAAGTTCGTTGCCGAAGGGGTCAGAAAGGCCCGTGTCGAGAAGTACCTCACGAAGGAGCTGAAGAGGGCCGGTTTTGGAGGTATGGATATCGCACGAACGCCCATGGGGACGCAGGTGACGATCTTTGCGGAGCGCCCGGGGATCGTGATCGGCAAAGGAGGGAGGCTGGTGCGGCAGGTGACACAGGAGCTTGCCAGCGTTTACGGAGTGGAGAGCCCCCAGGTGGACGTGCAGCAGGTCCAGAATCCCAATTTCAATGCACAGATCATGGCCGAGCGGCTTGCGAATGCGATCGAACGGGGCTGGTACTTCCGTAAGGCAGGGCAGAGCATCGTCCGCCGTGTCATGGATGCCGGAGCACTGGGATGCGAGGTGATCATCGCGGGCAAGCTCACAGGACCGCGTGCGCGTGTCCAGAAGTTCGTGGAGGGTTACATGAAGCATGCAGGGGAACCGAGCATCACGATCGTCCAGAAGGGTTACGCGATTGCGATCAAAAAGCTCGGTGTCATCGGTGTGCAGGTGCGGATCATACCGCCCGACGCGAAGCTCCCTGACAGCTTCAGGGTGACTGAGGAAGAGGTCCCACGCCAGAAACCGCGCCGTATCGAGGTGATCGACGTGGGCGAGCCTGCAGAAGCAGTGGATCTCCCCGAAGAGGTGGAGGGGGAGTTGCTCTGATGGCAATCTTCAGGGCCAGCGAGGTTCACCAGATGAGCGACTCCGAACTGACGGAGCAGCTCTCCAAACTCAGGCTCGAACTGATGCAGAAGCGTGCGAAGGTCAGCACCGGTGGTTCGACCGAAGATCCGGGGAGGATACGTGAACTCAGGCGCACGATCGCCCGTATTCTGACAGAGCAGCGGAGCAGGAAGCAGGGATGATCACACCGAAGAACATCATCAGACACGAGCTCGTAGGCCTGCATGCAGAGGTGATCGAAGCGAGCAATCCGGCCCAGATCGGGATCAGCGGGCGGATCGTCGACGAGACAAAACACATGCTCGTAATACTGACAAAGAACGGTCCCCGAAGGATCCAGAAACGCGATTCCGTATTCAGGCTGGCACTGCCTGATGGCGTTATCGTGGAAGTGAGAGGTTCTGCCATCGATACGCAGCCGGAGAGAAGGCTCGCGTTGAGGGGCAGCAGATGATCAGAGGAGAGATAATGGCAAGAAATATCGGACTGGATGTTCAGGCACCTTCGCGGGAATGCGAAGACCCGAACTGCCCGTTTCACGGCGTCTTGCCGGTGCGCGGCCAGGTGATCACCGGCAAGGTCGTGAGCAACAGGATGGATAGAACCGTTGTGGTGGTGCACGACTACCTCCACTTCGTGAGGAAATACAACCGATACGAGAAGCGGCACTCGAAGATCCATGCCCATAATCCGCCATGCATCGGTGCAGAGGCTGGAGACATGGTGCGTATCGCCGAGTGCCGGCCGCTCTCGAAGACGAAGAGCTTCGTTGTCGTGGAGGTGAAGAAGCCATGAAGGCGAAGCTGTCCCGCATACCGAGGTCGCTCCAGACGATGACGAGGCTTGCCTGTGCCGACAACACAGGAGCAAGAATCGTGGAGATCGTCTCCGTAGATGGCTTTCACGGTGTGAGGAGGAGGCAGCCGCGCCTCGGGCTCGGGGATTTGGCGACCGTCACCGTGAAGAAGGGCACCTCCGACATGAGGAGAAAACTGGAGAAGGCAGTGGTGATCAGGCAGAAGAAGGAGTTCCGGAGACCTGACGGCCTGCGGGTCGCCTTCGAGGATAACGCCGTGGTCATCGTGAACCCGAACGGCGAACCAAAGGGAACGGAGATCAAGGGGCCCGTTGCCAGAGAGGTGGCGGAGAGGTTCCCGAAGGTCGGGTCTCTGGCCACGATCATCGTCTGATGGAGGGTAGCATGACACTGACAGATAGTATTCAGCCGAGAAAGCAGCACAAGGCGAGGTATAATGCGCCGAAGCATCTGCAGAGCCGCTTCCTTACTGCGCCCCTCTCCGATGATCTCAGGTCGAAGTATGGAAAGAGACGCGCGAGAGTGGTGAAGGGCGACACGGTAAAGGTGCTCCGGGGAGATTTCAGGGGCCAGGAAGGGCTGGTCGACGACCTGGATCAGAAGCGGTCGGTCCTCTTCATCCATGGGGTTTCCGTCACCAAAGCTGACGGAACAGAGGTTTCCCGTCCGGTAAATGCCTCGAATGTCTGCATCACGAAGATGAATATGAAAGATCCGTTGAGGAAGAAGCGTTTCGGTGAGGGTGGTGAGTGATGGGCGATCATCAGAAGAGGCTGACCGCACCGGACTCGTGGGGCATCGCGAAGAAGAAGAAGAAATTCGTTGCGAAGACTGCTCCCGGGCCACACAACCGGAATGCCATGCCGATCGCGATATGGCTGCGGGACCAGATGGGTCTCGCGAAGGACATGAAGGAGGTGAGGCAGATACTGAACCAGAAGGATGTGATCCTGAATGGCAGGATCTGCCGTGACCCAAACCTGGGCATTGGGGTATTCGACGTGATATCCATCCCGAGAATCGGGAAGCACTTCACGATCCTGCTGAATGAGCATGGAAAGATCGTGGCAAAGGAGATTTCAGAAGAGCGGTCCGGTCTGCGCCTCTGCAAGGTCAGGGACAGGAACTTCCTGAAGGGCGGAAAGGTGCAGGTGAACCTCCTGTACGGGGCAAACCTTCTGACCGATAAGCAGGTGAAGCCGAACGATTCGATCGTCCTCACGCTGGGTAGCCCGCTCGATTCCTCGAAGAAGCGCTTCGAGCTGCTGGATCATTACCCCTGTGAGGCAGGCAATTATGCGATGGTCATCGGGGGGACACACAGCGGTAAGGTCGGGAAGATCGTCGCTGTGGAGAAGAGACCGGGTAATACGCCAAACAGGGTCATCCTCGAGGACGAGGCGGCGAAGACCAGATTCGAGACGATCGAGAAGTACATCTTCATGGTCGGCAGGACCGCCGAAGAGACGGCCCGGTGGGGGGCTAAACGATGAACGCAATGCAGGCGCTGACGGTCGACAAGGTCGTCGTGCATATGGGGGTGGGGGAGAGCGGAGAGAGACTCTCGAAGGCGGAGGATCTGCTCCGGCGCATCACAGGTCAGAGCCCTGTGAAGACCTTCGCGAGGAGGACCATCCCCGCATTCGGTATCAAAAAGGGCGCACCCATCGGCTGTAAAGTCACGCTTCGCGGCAAAAAGGCAGAGGCGTTCGTACAGACCGCGCTGGATATCGTGAAGAGAAGGATCTCCTCATTGCAGTTCGACAGCCAGGGGAACTTCAGCTTCGGAATCGAAGAGCACACAGACTTTCCGGGGATGATATACGATCCGAAGATCGGCATATTCGGAATGGATGTGAGTGTCTGCCTCGAACGCAGAGGTGCGAGGGTGACGAGGCGTGCAATTGAGAGGAGGAGACTTCCATCCTGCCAGAGGGTCACCCCGCAGGATGCCATCACGTTCCTCAGAGAACGATACCGAGTCGAGGTGGTCTAGATGGGTGGTGAACAGAAGAAGACGTTCGGGCGTGGCGCACACAGGTGCCTCATATGCGGCAGGAGACAGGGCCTGGTGAGGCGATACCGGATCATGTTCTGCCGGCAGTGCTTCAGAGAATGGGCCCCCAGGATGGGCTTCAAAAAGATGAATTAGGAGGCAGATCGATGACACGGTTGAACACGATTGCAGATGCAATGAGCGCGATCAAGAACGCCTCGGACACAGGAAAGAGCACCTGTGTGATCGAACCGGCAAGCAAGCTCATCGGCGCGATGCTCGGTATCATGAAGGAGAACGGATACATCTCCGGCTTCGAATATGTGGAGGACGGGAGAGGGGGGCACTTTGTGATCGGGCTCAATGGTTCGATCAACAGATGTGGTGCCATCAACCCCAGATTCTCCGTCACACTCCCTGAGATGGAGGATTGGGAGACGAGGTACCTTCCTGCGAAGAACTTCGGCATTCTGCTCATGTCCACCTCGAAGGGCGTGATGTCGCACCAGAGGGCGCGGGAGCTCGGCGTGGGTGGGGAACTCCTCGCCTATGTGTACTGAGGTGAGGTATGGAGACGATTAACAGAGTCGAGATTCCAGAGGGCATCGCGGTGGCAAAGGAGGGGACCCGGCTGAAGATCAGCGGTCCGAGAGGCACCATCGAGAGGGAGTTCTTCCACCCGGCGATCTCGGTGGAGGTGAGGGAGGGCGAGATCCTCATCTCCACGGCCGAGACACGAAAGAAGATCGTGGCGCTCAATGGAACATATGCCGCCCATATCAGGAACATGTGCCAGAGTGTGAAGGATGGTGTCACCTACCGTATGAAGGTGGTCTACAGCCACTTCCCCATCCAGATAAAGACGATCGGAAACAGGCTGGAGATCGTGAACTTCCTCGGAGAGAAGTACCCGCGTTATGCGCGTATCGAGGAGGGCGTGAAGGTGACGGTGGGTGGAGACGAGATCACCCTCACGGGCATCGACCGGGAAAGAGTCGGTGGCACCGCCTCCAATATCGAGCGGGCGACCAGGATCAGAAAGCGAGATCCCCGGGTCTTTCAGGACGGGATATATCTGGTTGAGAGGGTGTGAGATATGGATCCTCAGATAACGAAGTGCCTCTCGATCAGGAGACGGAGAAGAATCCGTTTCGTCAGAAGAGGGGTTCACGACAAGAAGAAGCTCGGTTCCGCCTGGAGGAGGCCCAAAGGCCGCCATAACAAGATGAGGAGGCGGCTCAAGTCGAAGGGGAGGCTACCCGCACCCGGATTCGGGAGCCCGGCACTTGTAAGGGGACTGCATCCAAGCGGGTACCGTGAGGTGCTCGTGCACAACGAGACGATGCTGCGGGGGCTCGAGGCCAGCACCCACGCGATCCGGGTCGCAGCGAGCGTGGGAGGCCGCAGGTATGTAACGATCGAGAGGGAGGCCCTACAGATGGGCCTCAGGATATTGAATCCCAGGAAAATGGAGAGGGAGGAGAGAGAAGAAAAGGAAGAGGCGGGGGTGAGCGGGGATGAGTGATCTCTACAATCAGAGGAGGCTTACCGCCGCTGTCGCCGGATGCGGCCTTTACCGGGTCTGGCTGGATCCGGGGAAACGCGAGGAGATAGAGGCAGCCATCTCGCGCGAAGACATCAGGTCCCTCATCGAAGGCGGGACGATCCGGATCCTGCCGAAGAAGGGCAACAGCCGGGGCAGGGCCCGTGCGAGGATCGAGAAACGTTCCTACGGACACTGCCGGGGACAGGGCCGGAGAAAGGGTGCGAAGTTTGCCCGTTTCCCGAAGAAGATGAGGTGGATGCAGAGGATCAGGGCACTCAGGCGCGTCCTCCGCGACCTCCGCGAGAAGAACGAGATCGATCGCCACGTCTACAGGAGGATGTATAGAAAGGCATCCGGAGGCGAGTTCAGGGATGTGAGCCATCTCAAGTCCCAGATCGAGCTTCTGAAAGGGAGGTCGGCATAATATGGCGACAGGGCCGAGATACTTCGTTCCATTCAGACGGAGGAGGGAGGGAAAGACAGACTACTATGCGAGGATGAGACTGGTGGTGAGCGAAGATCCGAGGATGGTCGTCAGAAAGACCAACAGATACATCATCATCCAGCTCGTCGAAGCCAGTCCGGAGGGCGATCTCACCCGTGTCACTGCAAATTCAAAGGAGCTGGGTGCATTCGGTTACACGGGGAGCATGGCGAATACCCCGGCGGCGTACCTCACAGGCGTACTCTTCGCAGTGAAGGCAAAAAAAGCAGGTTTCGGCAGGGCGATCCTGGATATCGGGCTGCACAGGGCATCGAAAGGCGCTCGCGTATTCGGAGCGCTGAAGGGTGCGATCGATGGTGGACTCGACGTACCGCACGATGCCAAGATCTTCCCTGAAGAGGGCAGATGGAAGGGAGAGCATATCATGGCATATCGGAAGGATAGAGCAGGAGACCTCGCGGAACAGGTATCGAGGGTAATGGCGGCCATCCAGAAGGAAGGGGTGTGAGATGCCTGCCACGATGGAAGGGTGGATACCCCTGACCGGTCTTGGCAGGCTGGTCTCCTCGGGAGAGATCACCTCCATAGACGAGATTCTCTCGAGTGGTAAGCCGATAAAGGAGCCCCAGATCGTGGATGCGCTCGTGCCAGACCTGGTCGATGAGGTGCTGGACATCACGATGGTCCAGCGGATGACGGACTCGGGAAGGCGCGTGAAGTTCCGGGCCGTTGTGATCGTGGGAAACAGGAACGGTTACATCGGCTTCGGGCAGGGGAAGGATGTGCAGGTGGGCAATGCGATAAAGAAGGGTATAGACAATGCGAAGCTGCACATCATCAAGGTCAGACGCGGTTGCGGTTCGTGGGAGTGCGGCTGCCAGGAGATCCATTCGGTCCCGATGATGGTGACAGGAAAGGCGGGTTCGGTGAAGGTGACACTCAAACCAGCACCTCAGGGTATTGGACTGGTCACCGGGGAGACCGCGAAGAAGGTCCTCGAACTGGCAGGGGTGAGGGATGTATGGACCTTCACGTCTGGCAACACCAGAACGACGATCAACTTCGCGAAAGCGACCTTCGAAGCACTCAGAAAGACAAACCTGATCAGGGCGGGTGGCATGCGATGATCTTCGCCGTGGTGCAGATCAGGGGGACGGTGAAGACGCGGAGGGAGATCAAAGATACCCTGAAGATGCTCCGCCTTCATCATATCAACCACTGCGTCCTCATACCGAATACACCCGAATATTTGGGGATGATCAGGAAGGTGAAGGACTTCGTCGCCTATGGAGAGGTGGACGAGGGGACGCTCACCACGCTCCTGCAGACGAGGGGGAGGCTTATGGGGAATGTCCGCCTCACGGACGACTATGTGAAGGCGAACACACGCTTCGGATCCATCGCAGAGTTCGCACGTGCACTCTGCCATGGGGAGGCATCGTTCGGGGATGTGCCGAATCTGAAGCCGGTACTCCGTCTCCACCCTCCGAGGAAGGGACATTTCCCCATCAAGAGGACCTTCGGTCAGGGTGGTGCACTCGGTTACTATGGTGACGAGATCAATCAGCTGCTGTACAGGATGAGGTGAGAGAGATGCCGGTGAACAAGAGATCGAAGTACCGCGGATCCCGCACCTGCGGTGGAGGCACGCATAAGAACAGGAGGGGAGGCGGTAGCCGTGGCGGACGCGGTTATGCAGGAGGTTGCAAGCACCATTTCGTCAGGTACCTGCTTCGGGGAAGGTCATATGGGAAGGACGGTTTCCACCACAATCAGAGGATCGAGATGGATGTCATGGACATCGGCGAGATCGATCTGATGGTACCCTCGCTTCTGAAGAACGGCATTGCCAGACAGGAGGGGGATGCAATCCTCCTCGATGCGGCGGGTATCGGTGTGGAGAAGGTACTCGGTGGCGGTAGAGTCACGCGGAAACTGCATATCAAAGCAAAAGCCTTTTCAGAGCAGGCAAAAACAAAGATAGAAGAGATCGGCGGAAAAGCCCTCGCTGGCGAATTGTAGTGCACAGGTGTAACCATGGGTGTGACGCTGGAGCGATTGGAGCCATTTTTGGCCGCGATGCCTGCGGTGAAGAGCCCCGAGGGCCATGTCCACTTCAAGAAGAAACTCCTCTGGACAGTGGGCATACTCCTCCTCTACTTTATCCTCTCCAATATTCTGGTCTTCGGGCTCGATCCGCAGTCGCAGGACATATTCCTCTACTGGCGCGCTCTCCTTGCAGGGGAGAGCGGGACGATCATTCATCTGGGCATCGGGCCCATCGTGACCGCCTCCATCATCCTCCAGCTGCTGAAGGGTGCGGACATCATCTCCATCGATACGAGCGAGGCCTCCGGTCAGGTCATCTACATGGGCCTGCAGAAGCTCCTCATATTCGTCATGATCGTGATCGAGGCGGCGCCCAACCTCGTGGGAGGTTATATGATACCGGATGCGGCGGTGGCAGCCGCGCTCTTCGGCGGGAACACCTTCATCGTCTCTTTCCTCATCTTCCTCCAGCTCTGCGTCGGTGGTGTCCTCATCTTCCTGATGGACGAGGTGGTGACGAAGTGGGGTATCGGCTCGGGTGTCGGCCTCTTCATCATCGCGGGTATTTCCAAGGCGATCGTGAACGGGTTCCTCTCCTGGGAGGCGGTCCAGGATCCCTACCCCTTCGGTCTGATACCGCGTTTCTTCGCCATCGGAATGTCCGGCGGCAATTACCTGCAGTACTTCACTGCAGATCTCGTGGCATTCATCACCACGATCGCGATCTTCCTGATCGTCGTCTATGTGGAGTCCACCCGCGTCGAGATACCTCTCGCGCATACGAATGTGAGGGGCATCAGGGCGCGATTTCCTGTGAAGCTGATCTATGCGAGCGTCCTGCCCATGATCCTCGTGCGGGTGCTGCAGGCGAACATCCAGATGCTCGGCGCATTCCTTCACAATGCGGGGGTCACCATATTCGGTACCTTCGAAGGTCAGCGGGCGACGAGCGGCCTTATGTATTTCCTCGCACCCATCAATGGACCGCGGGACTGGATGTGGTGGGCCTATGACCTTGGACATGTCCCCTGGGAGGTGCTCCTGAGGCTCGGTGTGGACGTCCTCGTGATGGTCGTGGGAGGTGCGATATTTGCGCTCTTCTGGGTGAAGACCGCGGGCCTCGACTCGCGCCACGTGGCCGAGCAGATCCAGAGGAGCGGGATGCACATCCCGGGTTACAGGAAGAGCCCTGCGGTGCTGGAGATGTACCTCGACAGGTTCATCCCACGGATCACGGTGATCGGTGGTGTGTTCATCGGAATTCTCTCCGTCATTGCGAACCTCTTCGGTGTGATCGGCGGGGTGAGCGGAACCGGTCTGCTGCTGACCGTGAGCATCACCTACCGGCTCTACGAGGAGATCGCGAGCCAGCAGATCATGGAGATGTACCCGTTCATGCAGCAGTTCTTTGGAAAGGAGTGAGTGGATGGAACGCAGAGTCATCATCACGGGTGTGCCGGGGGTCGGCAAGACCACCGTGATCGAGGGTGCCCTGAAGAGGCTGGAACCGGAGGGGATACGGTACAATCCGATAAACTTCGGGACCTTCATGTTCGATATGGCCTCGAAGGAAGGGATCGTCTCTGATCGCGACCAGATGAGGAGGCTGGATAGGCCGGTGCAGAAGGAGCTTCAGAAGCGGGCCGCAGAACTCATCTCCCGTATCGGGGGAAATGTGATCGTGGACACCCATTGCTCGATAAAGACACCGAATGGCTACCTTCCTGGCCTTCCCGACTGGGTGATCGACGGGATCAGGCCCGATACGCTCATCCTCGTGGAGACGGACGAGGACCAGATACTCGGGAGGAGGCTGAAGGATCTTACCAGAATCCGGGATATGGAGGGCAGCGGGGCGATCGCGGAGCATCAGCAGTTCAACAGGTCGATCTCTGCCGCGATCGCGACGAGGACGGGCTGCACGGTCAAATTCGTCAGGAACCAGAATCACCTTCTGGAGCAGGCGATCGAGGAGATGACCTCCGCACTGAGGTAGGCATGGATCTCAAGAAGCACGAGAGCACCATCGCACTCCTCATTGCGATGATACTGATCTTCTCCTACAGCATCGAACCGATCAGGGTCATCGTGGGAAGTGCGATGGACGTAATCCTCGGACCTCTCGCCCAATGGTTCCCATTCTACATCGTCATCCTCATTCTGTCGGTGATCACCGGTCTCTACTCCTCGCTCATCCAGAAGTACACCATCGATTATGACCGGATGCAGGAGATGCAGCAGAAGTTCAAAGAGTTCCAGAAGGAGTTCAGGGAAGCTCAGTTATCAGAGGACGAGAAAAGGATAAAGAGGCTCGAGTCGAAGAGAGATAAAATGATGGCCGAGCAGATGGAGATGACGAGGCAGCAGTTCAAACCCATGTCCTATATCCTGCTCGTCTCGGTCCCCGTCTTCTTCTGGCTTCTGCATACACTCCCCCGGCTGGATCAGGTGAGCAGCTTCATCGTCTTTCCGTTCATCGGCAGGGTGGGCTTCACCAATCCGGCACTCGGACCGATCCCTGCATGGATACTCTGGTATATGATATGCTCGCTCTCCATCAGCCAGGTGATCAGGAAATCGATGAATATCGGTGGTATCTGATGAGAATCACGATAAGCGGACCGCCCGGCAGCGGTACGACTTCGCTCGCGCGACTCCTCGCACAGCGGGAGGGAATGGAGCTCGTCTCCGCGGGCGAGATGTTCCGCCAGCTGGCGAAGGAACGGAATATGGACCTCTCCGAACTCGGGAAGCTGGCCGAGAACGACACCTCCATCGACGCGCTCATCGACGTGCGGCAGAAGGAGATTGCGAGGACGAAGGACAACATCATCCTCGAGGGGAGGCTCTCGGGATGGATGGTCGAAGATGCGAACCTGAAGATCTGGCTCACTGCATCCCTGGGCTGCAGGGCAAAGAGGATCGCCCAGCGGGATGGAGTGGACGAGTACTCCGCACGGATGCAGACGATCTCCCGCGAGTCCTGCGAGAGCAGGCGATACAGAAATTACTATGGCATCGATATCAGGGATCTCTCCCCCTACCACCTGATCCTGAACTCCGAACTCTGGAACCCGGAGCAGCTGGGCGGGATCGTCGGGCTCGCAATTTCTTATCTGAAAAAGAGATGAGGCCAGACCATCTTTGCTGCTTTTTCACTTTGATGGAATTTTATTAAGTTGCATATCTGCCGAATAAAGAGTACAGGCGGCCATCACAGTCCCCCCCATCAGACGGATTCCCCTGCTCCCGATACCGGGTGCATCGGATGCACTCGTCCGGACGCCCTCCTATATCGCCCTGTGCGATCGCCTTTCAATCGATGCTGCGATACGATGCCTGATTCAGGGGGAGCGCCGCCCTGATGACCAGCCGGTACATCATGCATACTTTTCTGCGATCTCCCCCACCACAGGAACTTTGAATTTTTCCCCGGTGTACGCCTTGTACATCAGGAATAACCAGGCGACAAAGATGACGATACTGATGAGCAGATTGATCATGTAGATAAAGGCCCACATACCCCATGGGAATACGAACATACCTGAAAATATCCAGTATAAGACATTGAGTCCGATGAACAGGATCGTCGACTGGACCGCATGGAACCGGACCGTCTTATTCTCCTTCTCCACGACGAAGAAGAGGATCCCGGTCAGCCATCCCAGAAGATAGGTCGCTGCAGATGCAACGTTTTCTTCCAGGCCAAATG
>JARYLJ010000059.1 GCA_029907705.1 Methanomicrobiales archaeon | reverse complement strand
GGTGAATACCATTTTTTATCCACGATCCAAAATTTTTCCACGCGAGACCACAGGCACAGTATTATGAATTGGTATCAACTTGCCCTTTTATCCTGTTGCAGTGCGAATATTCGTAGCTGAATTCTGATATAACGCGAGGAGACGATCATGCAGAAAGGTAAAAAAGAGCAGACAGAGCAATGCGACGGTGTGTGCGAGGGTTGCCCGTCAGCCGATCAGATGACTGGAGAGTGTAAGAAATTGCCAGAAAAAGCAAAGATCGACGTAAAACATGTAATCCTCGTGATCAGCGGAAAAGGAGGTGTGGGTAAAAGTACGGTTTCTGTGAATCTTGCTTATGCACTCTCGAGCAATGGCTACAGGGTCGCTCTGGTCGATCTGGATATGCATGGGCCCAACATACCGAAGATGCTCGGCATCGAGGATGAGAAGCTTCAGGCGATAGGGGACAAGATCATGCCTATCTGGGTCACCGGCAATATGGCGGTCATATCCATGGCGCTGCTCCTCCCTGACCGGGATACACCCATCATCTGGCGCGGACCGATGAAGATGGTCGCCATCAGACAGTTCCTGGAGGATGTGGACTGGGGGAGTCTGGATTATATGGTGGTCGATCTCCCTCCCGGTACAGGGGACGAAGCGCTCACCATCGCCCAGATCGCGCCAAATGTAAGGGGTGCAGTGGTCGTCACCACCCCACAGGATGTGGCCACACTCGATGCGCGAAAAGCCGCACATTTCGTTGAGAAGATGGGATTGAAGGTGCTCGGCATCGTGGAGAACATGAGCGGTTTCAGGTGCCCCCACTGCAACCAGGAGATCGACCTCTTCGGAACGGGAGGTGGCAGGAAGGCAGCAGAGGAGCTGAGGGTGCCATTCCTCGGGTCAATCCCTATTGACCCGGATATGAGAAAGGCGGGCGACGAGGGCAGGCCCTTCATCATCGCAAAGGGGAATACCAATCCCACCTGGGATCATGTGAACCGCGTGATGGAAGGGCTTGTCAAGGCAGTCGAGGAATAGATGGATTTCAGGGAGCTGCTCAGCGGAAAAGGGGAGAGTCTCAGGATTTATGACAGCATTGCCCGATGCCTGGAGAATGTAGAGCTCTTTCCGGTTCTCATCGAACCCATCTACCGCGAAGCTCTCGTTCTGGATGAAGAGAGGCTGGACAGGATCCGTTTTGCTCTGCTGAGGGTGCAGATATTTGCTGATATTCATCGGAACGAGGATATGGAACAGGCACAGAGGCTCAAGTACGTGGCGCAGGTGCTGGAGAAGGTGATCTTCGGGAACCTGATGCTGGAGAAGGAGGAGTACATTGCCGACTGATATTTTCTGTATGACGGGCCCTGATAAGGGTGCAATGACCTCTCCTCACTGACTTTTTTTAATTTCCAGACCTTGAATCCGAAGACGAGGGGGAGATGCAGAGAGTAAATTCCGTATTTTTTTGGAGACTGCAGTGTGGAGCAGAGACACTGCCTCGAGAGGCCTGCTCTGGTGGCAACGATTATAAAATCCATGGTGCGAGAAAACAGCTGATGTGATTCTCCGGCGTTCGATAGGGTCTTTCTGAACTAAAAATTGGGTGATTCTCCTTTGAGAGAGACGGGGGAGTTATCAGGGCAGTGTGTCAGGTGCGGCCGCTGCTGCGAGAGGTGGGGCTGGAGTCTGGACGGTTCGGTCGAGGATCTGAATCTCTGGCTGAATCTCGGGAGACGGGACATACTGAAGCATGTAACCGTCATTTTTATCGACGGGAGAACGACCTCTGGCGATCGCATCACCATGGAGGAGATACCAGGTATCGTTTCGATACGCCTGTGGCGTGGCACTGATGGAGTGGGTGTGAAAAAATGCCCTTTTTTTCAGGCGTGAAACCGACGGCAGGGCATCCTGCATGATTCAAGCCTGTAAACCCCGTGTCTGCCGAGAGTTCACGCCCTGGAATGTAATAAGTATAGATTTTTTTGGCAACTGCCCCGCCCGCCCCGATCGATCGCCATGAAGAATGTATTTTTTCCCCACACACCACCCCTCTCAATTGTGGAGGTTTTTCTCTGCGTTTCTTTGGCTTTTTACCGACAGGAGATGGTATGCCGATTCACCCTGACTCTTCGAACCGGTGGAGTACGGTCTCCAGTTGCTTCGCCGCCTCCCTGCCCTCGATCTCCCTTCTCTGGAGGGATCTCCCTATCCTAGAGAGCTCCATCGCCGCATCCAGGGATACCCGGTGGAAGGGAAAGTTCTCCAGTGCCTTCTGATCGAGATATACCCAAGCTTCCCCGAGCAGAAATTTCAGCGCCCTTACATCCTCGAGCGAGAGGAGACGCCACTCCATCTCGATACCCTTCTGGATGCGTGCGATCACCTTTTCTGCCTGTTTCTCCTTCATCACCTGAAAATACCTCTTTCCCCTTTCTGCTGCCGAGACGTCTGGCATCGCTTCACCTCAAGGCACCTCGTCGATGATGCCTGAATGAGAGCATGTCATCGGATGCGAAAAAGGTGATGGTGGTATTCAGTTGTCCCCCCCAAGGATCGTGGACAGATACCCATGATCCCCGTCTGGGTGCGTACCCGTATCGAGGGTGCCGTGCCAGGATGAGGTGATGGGACCGGCATCACCCGATCTCGAGCTCCAGTCCACCTGCAATTCCAGCGGCCACATTGAAGAGGAGAGCAACGACTGCACCGTACACAAAACCGATCGCTGCATATACGAGCGGGAACAGAATGATCGCACCGAGTCCGATGGTTCTGAGCCACAGGGGCATCACTCCGAACGTTCCGATGACTCCGGTGACCATTGTGATTACAATTGCAAATAATATCCCGAATATCAATCCGAAGATCGCCATGATAATCGCCATCAACTTCGCCAGAGACAATATACCGATTCTCTTTACGACTGCCATCCCATCACCGTGAGGGAATTGAATCGATTCGGCAATTAAAGTTGGTGATCACCGTTGACACACGTGAACCCGTGGCCACACCTGTGAACGGGTTTACTGAGGGGCCGCTTCCGAAGACGATCCGATATGAACGCATGACCGCATGGTTACAGCAAAATGATTATCGTTTCGTCCAACACCCTTGAATGAGTGGCGATGATAGGCATCCATTTCCTTCGAATCTTCGATGCGGGAAAGGAGATCGACCTCACGGCCCTCGCACCCCAGCTGGACCGGACGATCGCGACGAGCAGGACGGGATTTCAGCAGGTGATGCCCAAGTCGATCGCGGTGGAGGAGACCCCCTTACAGTTCCGGATGCACCCATTCGAACTGAGGTACGGGGATTCGATCTTCGACTTCTCCGTGGTCGCAAGGATATACAGCATAGGGGCCATCAGCCTCTGTTTCATCTTTCAGGAGCCGGAGAGTGGATTCGGAAGGCTGGAGGAGATCGGCCTCTCCTTTTCGGGGCAGAAGGGGCTGGGGGATCACTTCACCGCGTACAGCCGCAAACTTCAGGAGATCGTGAGAGACCATATCCCTGACTTCACCATCGACATCGAGCTCTTCGAGGATTACACGATTTACCTGATCGATCGCTTGGAAAAATCGGTGGATCCCTCTGTCCTTCTGAACGGTGAGAGGGTCGAACTCTCTGCACAGATGCGCGAAGAGATCAACAGGAACACTCTGAGATATTCGGAGTCCGATATCGCCATCATCACGTGGGACTCTGCACTCCTCTGCAGTCAGGAACCGCCGAACGATCTCCTCGATCTCATCGAGTATGCGAACGTCCAGGTCCTGGAGCTCAGATATTATGACCGCCAGATTACACGCCTGATGGCGAGGATGTACGAGGATATAGGACAGGCAGGCCGCCTGAACTGGTGGTCGAGGATGCAGCGGTACCGCATCATTATGACGGATCTGATGAAGTCCCACGCAGAGGTCTCCGAGATCACGGAGAAGGTAAAGAACCTGATCAAGGTGACGGAGGACGTATATTACGCCCGCGTATATGCGACCGCACTCAGGGTGATCAGGAGCGACCAGTGGACTGAGAGCCTGCACAGGAAGATCGAGGTGATGCGCGAGAATTACTCCATGCTCGCGGATGAGGTGCGCAACCAGCACTCCAATTTTCTCGAATGGGTGATCATCATACTCATCGCGATGGAGTTCGTCCTTGGAATATGGCAGAGCTTCCAAATCGCAAGGTGAGTGTCACTTTTCTGCCTTTCATAGAATCCATTTTTTCCCCGAAATGTGATGACCTTCCGGTCTAATTGGTAGCGTACACGAAGTGATGTAAAATAAAATCCCCCGTATCCTACAGTGA
>JARYLJ010000021.1 GCA_029907705.1 Methanomicrobiales archaeon | reverse complement strand
TGCCCCTTCCAGGAAAAATCCTAAATGAACTTCTCTACCGATCCGGGTCGAATGAAAAAGATACTCCCTCATTTTCGAATAAAAGTACATCATGGGTTCGATGGTTTTTTTTCGAAAGTGCCGTCCATCTATCCCGGAGTTCAGGGTTTGATTTTTTCGAAGTCATGAAAACAACGTGCGCTCGAGAAAACAGGGGATGCGCGGAACCCGATGGATCGCCAAAAAATGGAGGGGCTTTATATTAACAGATGTTTTCAGTGCCATAATCGAGCAGGGGGCCATTTGTCTGGAATCCAGTGTATGGTTCAGAACAGCAGGATAGACGCTGACGGCGATTACTGCGATTATTCAGGAGAAGAAAGGACTGAAAGAGGGAATGAAAAATTGCCAGAACCAGAGAGGGCGGGATACATCCAATGGCTTCACCTTGAATGCATCAATGTTCTGTGATATAATTTCCCATCATGAGACTCCATGCACCGCATCAGAAACCGAACTGCGCCAGGGTTGTATGGGAGGGATCCACATCCTGCCATTTCCAGCCCACCGCCTCAATAATGCGTGATATGGGCTGTTTCACAGTCTTCTCCAGCATCGTCTCCAGATCGATGACAAATTCAGATGGGACCTGATCCGCATACTCGAAGCAGAGGACATCGGTCTGGGGATACTTTGCCTTTACGTGTTTGATATACACTCGCTTTGGTTTGCTGCCCCTCGAGAATGTCGCGCCGAGATGGATATTCGCGTATTTTGCACCCCTCACATGGGCATCGTCGGTTTCATACTGGTCGAGATCCTTCCCAATTCCGCCTGGAATTCCGATCTCCTCCAGGGAGTATCTGCCTGCACGGTAGTTCCTGATCACTTCGCCCAGGTATGATTTGACCGCCACGTAGCCCTTGCCACGGAGGATCATCTCGATCACCTCTTTCTGGACGATACGCGTTATATGCGGCGAGTCACTCCTTCGGATCTCGAACCCCACGATATCGATATCGTCGACCGCCTGACCCTCCTTCCAGACGAGAAGTCCTGCATATCTCTTTTTGCGCCCTGCCTGAAAGAAACGGCGATATATCTTCTCGAACTTTATTGAGAAGTAATGCCTCTCCGCGTTCAACACCTCACGCGAAAATTCGTCGTAGCTTTCGTTCACCTTCTTCTCTATCTCCCTTGCGGAATCGACGATCGCCCCCACATCACTCACAGGCAGATTCACCATACATGAGTCGGTATCTCCGTACAGCACGTGATACCCCATCCCTTCGATCACCCTCCTCGTATGCTCGATGATCGCACGCCCCACAGAAGTGATCGCTGCTCCAATCTCCCGGTCGTACAATCTGAACCTCGCATACCCGCTCACACCGTAGTACGTGTTCATGATCACCTTGATCACATTCTGCTGCATATCGTAGAGCATATACTCAGGGGAGCCGATCTGGTGGCTGTCCCGAAGCCTCTTCTTTGCCTCCCGCTCCCCGAGGAGTTCGCTCAGGATGCTCCTCGTAAGGCCATCAGGACTCTTTTTGAAACGCACACCATTGGGAGCTCGGTACTCCCCCAGGGGATCCTTCGTCTCTGGTGAGGCATTGATCGTCATCATCGCCATCGGGTAGAGCGACTTCAGATCGAGGACGACGACGTTCTCCTTGATGCCCCGTGTGGGGTCGAATACAGTCGCCCCTTCGAATTCATCGGCTGCCGCAAAACCCTTGGATGGAAGCACGAACTGGCCGTGTGCCTTACGGAGGATGTAAATATCGATCACATTCGACGAGTTCAGCGTACGATCGAGTGGGCAGCCCACATATCTGGCGATCTCGAGATAAAAGTTTAGGATCCTGTTCTTCCGATCGATTCCGACACACAGCTCCACATCCTTGAAGTTATACTCCACCAGCTGCGCCGGGTGATCCCGCCACAGGGATGAGAGTGTACCCGGATATCTTACCTTTTTCTCCCCCAGCTCATCCTCCGCCACGGCATCGAGCCTATAGGACTCCAGTCGGGCCCCATGAAGCTTCCTGTAAGCCTCCAGGAGATCGAATGCCACTCTGCCTCTTATCGCGTTCCTCTCGATCCTGCCGGGAAGCCTCGCGAGGGAGTCGGCCGCAAGGCCGAGAGCCTCCATCCTCCCAATCAGATATCGGAGGTCGAATTCGAGAAAGTTCCAGCCGGCGAGGATATCAGGATCCCTCTCCTGCATGAAGGAGGCGAGCGCCCTCAGCAGATCTCGCTCGTCTTTGAAAGTCATTATCCGGTGCACGCCTTTTCTGAAGCAGCCATTCTTCAGGCCCCCTCCTTCGCTCATTGTGGAGAAATCAGGTTCGGGTGTTCCGCTGGCGAGGAGTAGTGTTGTGTAGTCCCTCGCGTATGAGTCCCAGCAGGTGATGCAGATGATCCGATCCCGCTCGGGAGCCGGAAAGCCACGCTCATCCTCGCATTCGATATCCATAATGCATACCCGGGGGGGAACATGCAGATCTGCCGGTACGAGCGAGTGGTATTCGCTTCTGGCTGCCGGCGCCTCCACCCCCGAGGTGAGGCGGCAGTCGATCATAAACCGTATCGTAAAAGGGATATCCGCCTCGTAATGATCGAAACCCTCCCTGAGATCTCTCACATCTGTCGGTTTCTGCGCGATGAGCCGTCTCAGAGGTACCCCCCTGAGCGAGTGATATACCGTCCCCCCCTCCCTCTTCAAGGTAGGGGGCAGCGGTCTCTGATCGACCTGTTCGAGAGGTGCATAAAAGTACGGGAGGAAGCCAGTCGCCTCGATTCTGAGTGCCTGACCGTCGGACCCTCTCCCGAAGATGTGCAGAACCGGTCCGTCGGGGGTATTCGAGTACTCGATCTGCATGATCGCGAGCCTGACGGGTGCACCGGTGCTCTCCACCAGCGGTATCATTGTTTGATCCGAAGCCATCCGTTCACCCCGTGCTCTTTATCGAATCCTTCAGAAATTGCGCTCCTTCCTCTAGGTGTTTCCTCTCCCATTCATCGAGCGACCATTCCTCGATCTCCAGTATCCCTCCCTCTCCGATGACGGCCGGAACACCGATGGAGCACCCAGAGATCCCGTATTCCCCATCCAGGATGCAGGAGCAGGCATATGTGCCTTGTGTATCATCCACAATGGCGGAGATGAGCTCGGTAATATGCGCAGCAGGCCCATATATGGTCCCCCCCTTCCCCGCGATCACTCCCATGCTGGCACTTCGGAGTGTTTTCCTGATCTCTTCTCGCTCCTCCAGTCCCACCTCGCTCCCCAGTATGCTAAAGATCGGGACCTGATGTTCGCCATGCTCACCCAGGACCCACGCCTCACCCTTGATCCCCCTGGATATGAGTTCCCCGGCAAAGCGCGCGCTGTCCAGCTGCCCGCCGAATCCGATGCAGCGGGAGGGATTTATCTCTGCCCTCGTGGAGAGTTGGTAATTCAGGATGTCGGAAGGGTTCGTGACTGTGATCAGTATGCCACGGTAACCTCTCAACCTCTCCGAATAGCGCACTGCGACGGGCAGATTGTCTTTCAGAAGATCTGCTCTGCTCGGCACCAATGGATTCCGCGGGATGCCGGCGGTGAAGATGCAGATCTCGGATCTCATCGCCGCCTCGAGCCCCGTCGTGATCTCCAGCCCGGGCATGGCATGCTTCAGATCGGAGATCTGTGCATGCAGCAATGTGGTGTTCACATCATTCATGTTCAATTCGTCGACGATGCCGAGAAAGGATGCAAGAAACGCCACCTCCCCGCCAATTCTCCCGACTCCGATAAGGGAGAGGCTGGTCATGTGCATAATATAGGTATACTAATAATAAAAAAACTACAATCCCCATCCATGGTCGCGCTCAGAACAGGCCCCGTATGCGTGGGCGGGATCAGGCTGAGGAACCATCTCCTCCTCGCCGCTGGTATACTGGGGACGACCGGCGCCTCCCTCAAGCGGATGCTCCGTGCGGGTGCCGGAGGGGTAGTGACCAAGTCGATAGGGCCTGTGCCAGGCGAGGGCCATCGCGGCCCCTGCGTGGTCCCGCTCGGAGGCAGCCTGCTGAATGCGATGGGCCTTCCGAATCCCTCGCACGAGTTCAGGGAGGAGCTCTCCGGATTGAAGAACGAGCCTGTGATCGCCAGCATATTCGGCGCGAATCCGGCAGAGTACAGAATGGTCGCGGAATGGATGCTGAATGACGTGGAAGGATTTGAGTTGAATCTGAGCTGCCCCCACGCGGAGGGATATGGTGCCGCAATAGGTACAGACCCCGATATGGTATACGAATGTACGAGGGCGGTCGCATCTCTGGGCAAACCCACATGGGTAAAACTCACCCCCAACGTGACGGATATCAGGGAGATCGGTCAGGCAGCAGAGAAGGGGGGCGCGAGTGCGCTGGTCGCGATAAACACGATCAGGGCGATGCGCATCTCCATCGAGATGAGGCGCCCTGTGCTTGGGCATGGGATCGGGGGCCTTTCAGGAAAAGCGATCTTTCCGGTCGCACTGAGGTGTGTGTACGAGCTGTACAAGGCATGCCATATTCCGCTCGTGGGTTGCGGCGGGATCTCGACCGCAGATGATGTGATCGAGATGATGATGGCCGGGGCGAGCGCGGTGGAGATCGGTACCGCTATCTACCAAGATCCGGAGATATTCACCAGGATCGCCTCACGGCTTTACGAAGAGAAGGGGATCTCCCCGGAGGAGATCGTGGGGTGCGCCCATGGATGAGGGGCCGCCGCATGTGGTGAAGATCGAGAGAGTGGTGAGGGAGACACCCAGCATCAGGACCCTCGTCCTCTCGGAAGAGTTCGAATTCAGGCCAGGGCAGTTCGTCATGGTCTGGGTGCCAGGGGTAGACGAGATCCCGATGGCGCTCTCTTCGCGGGTCTCGATCTCCGTCCAGAAAGTGGGCGATGCGACCGAAGCACTCTTCGGGATGAAGCCAGGGGATCGAATCGGTATCAGGGGCCCATACGGGAACTATTTCCCCGACCGCGGTGAGATACTGGCCATATGCGGGGGCATCGGGGCAGCGCCGCTCCTGCCGCTCGCCATGTCGGACTGTGTGAATACGTTTATGCTGGGCGCGAGATCCGAGGACGAGCTCCCATTCATCGATATACTCGATGAATGCACGAACCTGCTCGTTGCGACAGACGACGACTCCCTCGGATATAGCGGTTTCGTCACCGATCTGCTCGACGACACAGATCTGGTGGATCTGAAGGCATTCGATCAGGTCTGTGTCTGTGGCCCCGAGGTGATGATGAAGGTGGTGCTGGACAGACTCGTCGCGAAAGACATGGCGAAGAAGGGGTGGTTCAGTCTGCACCGATACATGAAGTGCGGGATCGGGATATGCGGCTCCTGCTGCATCGATCCACTTGGTATCTGTGTCTGCCGTGAGGGTCCGGTGATAAGGGGAGACCTCCTGCTCGATGGAGAGTTCGGGCATTACAAGAGAGACGGAGCCGGAAGGAGGAGAATGATATGAAGGGAGACGACCCCAGGGTTTTGGAGAGGTTGTGAGGCAGGAGCATGGCGGATAAATTAATGATATACAGTGTAAAGAAGGGAGCACCGATAGAGGTGGAGAAGATCGCGAAGAGCGACGAGGAGTGGCGGAGGCAGCTGACAGCGGAGGAGTTCAGGATCGCACGGAGGAAGGGGACCGAACCACCCTTCACGGGAAGGTACCATGCATTCAAAGGCAAAGGGGTCTTCACCTGTGTCTGTTGCGGCACAGATCTCTTTTCATCAAGAGATAAATTCGATTCAGGCACAGGATGGCCGAGCTTCACCTCGCCAGTATCAGAACTGAACATTATCTATGGAGAGGATATGGAGCTCGGATACCCGAGGGTGGAGGTGCGTTGTGCAAGGTGCGGTGCGCACCTGGGCCACGTATTCGACGACGGGCCACCGCCCACCGGCAAGAGGTACTGTATCAACTCCGGGGCACTGCGGTTCGTGCCAATGGGTTAGGGGCGGTATGAATATCCATCATTTGAATGAACGAATCCCCTGCAATGCCCGAATTTTTTCAGAAGCTCATCGATATCGTTCTAAAATACACGATGCAGATACCTTCTTCAGTTGAGCTGTACCACCATCCGGAGACTCATTGAGAAGGCCGGCTGGAAAGGGGCTTGAAGAACGATGGAGTGCCATTTTCGAGCATGATGAGTTCCTCCCGCTGGAATCCCTTTGATACGCCCTGTCTCTCTCCTGAGAACCTTCCAGAAGCAGTTCTATGACCTTGACTCTGTCATCTCAATCCATTCTGTCCTATAACCACAGGAATTGACAAGGACACTCTAAGTTACCGTTGCACGCCCACAATATGAGAAGTAATGGAGTTCATCTAACCGCTGATAAGGCAGGATACGAGAACTACCCCATGCGATGATCCCGAAATGGATGCCCCACGTCTTATTCGACAACAAGACGGTATTTACGATGGAAGATCGATCTGCAAACATCGAACAGGCAGCAACACCATGGAAAAATTGAATCCAACGAGATCGTTATCTATATCCACACATGATGCAGTGCGAGGGTGAAGATCGAGCAGAGGATATCCCGAAATAAGGGATAATTCCTAACTCGGGGCATTATCGGTAAATGGGCGGTTATAGTGGTTCGAAGGTTCTATCGATCCATTCAACGTTCAGGTCGGAATGACTGTCGCCCTGAGGGTGGAGGGGGGTGGAAAGAAGCCTGTGATGGGCAGCGATCGGAAAAATATCGAAATCAGAATTTGGAGAGGTATTTTTTCAGCTCCCAGTCGTGGACGGAGGTTCTGTATGACTCCCACTCGAGGTCAGTAATTCTGCGGAGGTTCTCCATCACGTGTTCGCCCAGCGTCTCTGCGAGTATGCTGTCCCTCTCCAGTTCGCGCATCGCGGTCGGGAGATCCTGAGGCAGTGTCTCGATCTTCAGTCGCTTCAGCTCCTTTGGGCTCATCTCGTAAATATTGCCGTTCACGCTCTCCGGGGGCTCGATCCGGTTCCTTACGCCGTCGAGGCCTGCGGCGAGCATGCAGGCGAAGGTGAGGTACGGGTTGCAGGCAGGGTCCGGACTCCTGAACTCTGCACGCGTGCTGTTACCTCTCGCTGCGGGCACCCTCACCAGTGCCGAACGGTTGCTGGCACTCCAGCTGATGTAGACGGGCGCCTCGTAACCCGGAACGAGCCTCTTATAGGAGTTTATCGTCGGATTTGCAAGCCGGGTAATCCCCTTCACATGTCTGAGAAGGCCCCCGATGAAGTGCAGCGCCAGACGCGATAGCTGAAGCGGGGCATCCGGATCATAGAATGCGTTTCTGCCCTCCTGGAAGAGGGAGCAGTGGGTATGCATCCCGCTGCCGGCGACTCCATGTATCGGCTTTGGCATGAAGGTGGCATGCAGCCCCTGGTTCAAGGCGATCGTCTTCGTCGCGATCCGGTAGGTGATCACGTTGTCTGCCGTGTGAAGCGCATCGCTGTACTTGAAATCGATTTCGTGCTGACCTGCGGCAACCTCGTGGTGGGATGCCTCTATCTCCAGGCCCATCTCTGTCAGCGCAAGTATGATATCGCGCCTTACGTCCTCCGCCAGATCAACGGGGGCGAAATCGAAGTATCCGCCGTAATCCTGCGGCTCCGTGGTGGGCATATCCTCCGCCCTCTTGAAGAGGAAGAACTCCAGTTCAGGACCCGTATTGAAGACATAACCCATCTCTTCCGCCTTTTTCATTGTCTGTTTCAGAATGAAGCGGGGATCGCCGATATATGGCTTCTCATCGTATGTGTATACGTCGCAGATCATCCGCGCCACCCTCTCGCTTGAGTAACGCCACGGGAGGATCGAGTATGTGGATGGATCCGGCTTGAGCAGCATATCGGACTCCTCGATGCGGGCAAAACCCTCTATGGAGGAGCCATCAAAGTAGATTCCACCGTTGAGTGCCTTCTCCGCCTGGCTCGCCGGAACAGTCACGTTCTTCGGCAGCCCCTCGATGTCACAGAACTGCAGGCGGAGGAATTTGATCCCGTCTCTGGATATCTTTGCCAATATCTCTTCCGGTTTCGGCATATCGTGCATGCAATCTTCTCCAGATCACCGGTCTATCCGTCCGCTATTAACGATTTTTATGAGAGGATCTACCCGGAACAAAAAATGGTGAATAGGAAATATGCTTCTACAAAATATTATATATAGTTTGTTATCTTATAGAGGAGGGGAATATCATTGTAAGCATATGGTGTAATCAGAAAGCTTGTTTTTTGAACTATAGGCCAGTAACGAGATCGGGAGGATAAAGGGAGTATATGTGCGGTATCATCGGAGTCTTCGATCGCGAAGGAGAGGAGATGGACGGATCCGGAATCAGGCGAGCGCTTTCCCTCAAGGACGAACGTAGTAGCGGCGAAGGCGCCGGTTACGCGGTCTACGGGGCATATTCGGACTTCGAGGATTATTATGCTCTCCACGTCTTCTTCGACAATGTCCACGAACACAGGATACCTTTCGAAGAGATGCTGGAGAAGTGGGGGCGGATCGTCCATGACGAGGAGATCCCCACGTTCGAACAGCCGAACCTCCGGAAGGTGCATACGCCATGGAGGTACTTCTTCAAGCCTGACCGGAGGCTGATGCCCTGGAGCACTTCGCCTGAGGAGGAGATCGTCACGCGCCTGGTGATGAAGGTGAACAGGGAGAGGAGAGGGGCGCTGATCATATCCTCAGGGGAGGAACCTTGGTGTCTTCAAGGCAGCGGGCTGGCCTGAAGAGGTGGCAAACTTCTACCGGATCGAGGACTACAGCGGTTACATGTGGCTGGGGCACAATCGGTACCCGACCAACACACCGGGATGGTGGGGGGGCGCCCATCCTTTCAACCTGCTCGACTGGTGCGTGATCCACAACGGTGAGATCACCTCCTATGGAACGAACCGGCGCTATATCGAGAGCTTCGGCTATTACTGCACGATGATTACCGACACCGAAGTCATCGTATACCTGGTGGATCTCCTGATAAGGAGGCATGGGCTGCCAGAAGAGATCGCATTGAAGGCGCTCGCACCCCC
Source organism: Methanomicrobiales archaeon (assembly GCA_029907705.1). Lineage (GTDB taxonomy): Archaea > Halobacteriota > Methanomicrobia > Methanomicrobiales > JACTUA01 > JARYLJ01. The sequence goes on along the minus strand of JARYLJ010000021.1, from coordinate 26,808 downwards.
CTTCTGGGACGAGATCGAAGGGATGCCGGAGGAGGAGAAGAAGCTCGCACATGCAGTCAGGCTCACCTATGGAGGAGCGATGATGAACGGTCCATTCGCCATCGTGATCGCGAACGGGGGGCTGATGATGGGTCTGACCGACCGGGTGAAGCTTCGCCCGCTCGTCGCAGGAGAGCATGACTCGCGTCTCCTCCTCTCGAGCGAGGAGGCGGCGATCAGGCGGATGGATCCGGATGTGGGGCAGGTGTACATGCCGCGGGCCGTTGAACCGGTGATCGGGAGGTCTTTTTCGTGAGCATAGGCAGTCTGCCCCCCAGGTACCGCGTGGAGGTGGATGAAGACCGGTGCATGCGGTGCGGGAGCTGTATCGAGAACTGCTCCTACGGCGTCTTCAGAAAGGAGGGGGAGCGGGTTCTGGCTAACTCGCGGAGATGCACCGCGTGCCACCGGTGCATTGCCATGTGCCCGAGGGATGCGATCTCGCTCGAGGAGCGCCCGATCGATTACCGCAGCCATCCGGTCTGGACCAGGGAGATACGTGAGGCGATCTACAATCAGGCGAGGACCGGAAGAATTGTGCTCTCAGGGATGGGAAACATGGGTTCTTATCCAATCGTCTTCGATCAACTGCTGCTCGATGCCTGCCAGGTGACGAACCCGAGCATCGATCCGCTGCGGGAGCCGATGGAGCTACGGACATACCTCGGAAAGAAACCCCTCCAGCTCAGGCTGAAACGGAACGAAGGAGGCGGTGTGGCCCTCGACACAAACCTCTCGCCGAACCTGAAGCTTGAAACCCGATCATGATCGCCCATATGAGTTACGGGGCGATCAGCCTGAACGCGCATCTCGCCCTGGCCAGAGCGGCGATGGAGACGGGCACGTTTATGGGGACCGGAGAGGGTGGATTGCACAGCGCGCTGCACCCGTTCCAGGAGCATATCATCGTACAGGTCGCATCAGGAAGGTTCGGTGTGGATATCGATTACCTCGAACGCGGTGCCGCGATCGAGATCAAGATCGGACAGGGCGCAAAACCAGGCATCGGGGGCACCTTCCAGGGGAGAAAGTCTGCGATGATATCTCCTGCACAAGGATGATCCCTGTGGGAAGCGATGCGATCAGCCCGGCTCCACATCATGACATCTACAGCATCGAGGATCTGAAGCAGTTCGTCAGATCCCTGAAGGAGGCGACGGAGTGGAAGAAACCGGTCTTCGTCAAGATCGCGGCGGTTCACAATTCAGCAGCCATCGCCGCCGGCATCGCGAGATCCTCGGCGGATGCGGTCGTGATCAACGGATTCAGAGGCGGCACGGGTGCGGCACCGAGGGTATTCAGGGATCATGTGGGCATCCCCGTGGAGGTGGCAGTTGCGAGCGTCGACTCCAAGCTAAGGGAGCAGGGGATACGAAACGAGATCTCGATCATTGCGAGCGGCGGTATAAGGAGCAGTGCCGATGTGGCAAAGGTGATTGCGCTGGGTGCGGATGCCGTCTACATAGGCACTGCCGCTCTCGTTGCCATGGGGTGTCGTGTGTGCGGGAGCTGCTACAAAGGCTTGTGCCCCTGGGGCATCGCGACGCAGCGGCCTGATCTCGTCGAACGGCTCGATCCGGAAGAGGGAGCAAAGCAGGTGGCGAACCTGATAAAGGCGTGGACACTCGAGCTCTCGGAGCTGATGGGGGCGGCCGGAATAAACAGCATCGAGAGCATGAGGGGCAACAGGGACAGGCTCCGTGGCTATATGCTGGATGAAGGGACGCTGAAGGTGCTTGATGTGAAACCGGCAGGGGCGTGAGGCAATGAAGAGCATCCGTATCGATGCAGAAGGGATGCATCACACAGAACTGAACCGGCATATAAGATATGCGGTGGCGGAAGGGGCGAAGGAGATCCAGCTGGATCATGTGCTGGGGCAGCGGTTCATCGCCGACGGACTCCATGCGGAGGTGAGGATCGTCATTAATGGCACTCCAGGAGGTGACCTCGGCATGTTCATGAGCGGTCCCACATGCATCGTCCATGGAATCTGCGAACACGCACCAGGAAACACGATGGACGCAGGCACGATCATCATCCATGGTACTGCGGGAGATGCGGTCGCTCACAGTATGAGGGGCGGCAGAATATTCGTCAGGGACTCGATCGGATATCGAGGGGGGATACATATGAAGCAGTATCGGGAGAAGTTCCCATTACTCTTCATCCGCGGGAGCGCGAGGGCGTTTCTGGGAGAGTACATGGCGGGGGGGCTCGTGATCGTCCTCGGCCTCGGAGGGGGGAGACGGTGATGGAACGCGGGATCGGGACGGGAATTCATGGTGGTGAGATCTATATTCGCGGGGAGGTGGATGAGCGACTCCTCGGCGTAGGCGCCGCCATACAGCCATTCGGCGAGGAGGAAAGGGAGAGGATCGGTGCCTGCCTGAGGGAAGCCGCCGGTTATCTCCACATCGATGTGCAGAAACTGATGTCAGAAGAGTTCACCAGGATCGGCCCCGCCTCGAACCGCCCTTTTGCGGGCAAATATTCATGGGAGTACTGATGGGATGGCGAGGAAGTCATATCTCGATCTGAAGAAGGAGGTCTGGGAGGTGAACCTCTGCACCGGCTGCGGCGCCTGCGTGGCCGTCTGCCCGGCAGACTCCATCTATTTCGGCGATAAGGAGGGATCAACGCATCCATGTCATAACGAGTACTGTAAGGAGGAGAGCGACCATGTCCTGTGCGGTGCCTGTGTCGAGGTCTGCCCGCGTGCGAATATCTCCCTGCATGGAGATCCACTTGGGACATATCGGAGCGCGATCCAGGCGAGGGCGACATTCGATATTCCCGCGAGCCAGAGCGGTGGCGCGGTGACCGCGATACTGAAGAACGCCCTCGACAAAGGGTTGCTCGATGCGGTGATCATGGTGACGGAGGATCCATGGACGCACCGCACCTCCTCAGCGCTGCTCGCCTCGGCGGAAGAGCTGGTACGGCACGCGGGCAGCCGCTATAGTCTGGGCAGCCCCCTGCTTGCGGCGCTGAAAGAGGCGGTCATAACGCATAAGTATTCCAGACTGGGGGTAGTTGGGCTCCCCTGTGCAGTGCAGGCGGCGAGAAGGATGAAGGTGAGCAGGCATCCGCTGGTTAAACCCTTCGGGAACGCAATCAGACTGATTATCGGGCTGTTCTGCACCGAGAGCTTCGATTACAGGTGTCTGGTACAAGAGAAGCTCACAGGTGAGCTGGGGATTGCATCCTGGGAGATCAGGAGGTTTGAAGTGAAGGGGCAGTTGGATCTGACGCTTATGGACGGCACAGTGAAGTCGATTCCACTCTCTGAAATCGAAGGATGCGTGAGGCCAGGCTGCATACAATGCATCGACTTCGCCGCTGCGGATGCAGACATATCGGCAGGGAGTTCAGGGGCGAAAAAGGGTTATACGACGCTCCTTATTAGTAATGAAATAGGGGAGGGGTTCTACAGGAGTGCACTCCTCTCCGGTCTCCTCGAGGAGGGTGGCGAGGCGGAGATGGCTGCGGTGAAGCGCCTCGCAGAGAGGAAAGAGACGCGCCCACGGAAGAGAGGGCGAGACTCTGACAGGTAAACCTTCACAGGAGCCCGATCAGCTCATGAAAGCGGGGCAGAGATCTCGCCTTCGAAAACTCCACCTCCGCCTCCTCCTGGCGGCCGATCCTCTGAAAGCATATCCCCCTGCTATGTATTGAACTGGCGTCCCTCGGGTTTATCTCCACCGCCCTTCCGAAGCTGGATGCCGCCTCCTCGTACCTGCCCATCGCACCCAGTGCCACTCCCCTCTTCTTCCAGACCTCTGCATATCCAGGGTTGAACTGCAGGCAGCGGTCGAAGCAGCGGATTGCATCCTCGAACCTCGAGAGGGCGGTGTAGTTCACCCCTTTGTTGAACCATGCCTTCACAAACGCGGGATTCAGTTCCGTCGCCCTTTTGTAGCATTCCACCGCTTCTGTGTATTTCCCCAGGTGGTAGAGGGAATTACCCTTCAGATGCCAGGCTTCTGTGTGCGATAGATCGTTGCGGATGACCCGATCGAGTATCTCGATCGACCGCTCGAACCTGCCGAGGTGATGAAATGCCTTCGCCATTGCGAAGAGTGCATCTGTATTCTCCTGCATCGAACCGAACACCCCCTCGCATGTCTCCGCCGCCTCCAGCGAACGGCCCACACGGTCCAGTGCATAGGCGAGTGCGATATATGCCTTCTTGAATTCAGGATTCACTTTCAGCGCGTTCGAAAAGGAAACGATTGCCCTTTCATACCTTCCTGTCGCAGAGCAGTACAGCCCCCTGCGGAACCACTCCTCGCATTCCGGAGGATCGATCTCAACGCCCGTACCTTCTGAGGTAAATTCCATCATACCAGATGTCATCCGCGTGTATAATTAATTCAAGGATTGATCTGATGAGGTATCTCGGGCTGGCGGAAACCCGTTCTCTACCCGCCTGATCCGCACCAGCGGTGAGGATCGCCTGATGAAATCGGACACAAACTGCGAGAACTCTGCGCTCCAGCATTCACCATCCTGGAACACCTCCCATCCAGCCTCCATCGACTTCTTCACATGCTTCCCCAGTCCTGTGTTCAGGCACTCCTTCGAGGCGAGGAGATCGCGGGCCTCTGTAAACCTCCTCGGTATCTCAACGATGTACAGGCCTTCTTCGATGTAGGGTCCGGAAAGAGTATCTTCGAGGTATTTCGAGACGAACTTTGCTGCATTATCTGCCTCCCAGACGGGGGGGCCCACATGCCTGCAGACCTGCGGGAGATGGTCCACCATCAGCTCGAAGAGAAGGAGGCAGTATCTCTCCCCCATCGCACTGTCCACGCGGTTCACCAAGAATCCGCTCCGCTCCAGCAGACCTTTCACCGCTCTAAGGCTCTTTCTGAGCTGGGGGACCACGATCTCAGGAATATATGGTGGTGTGGACAGGCGTAACCCGTAAAGTCTCGTACCTCTCCGTCGTATCGCATCCTCGAACTCCTGACTCCCCATCGTATTCGGCGGAGGGGGTTCGAAAAAGGATATGGTGGGCTGCTTCAGGTACCCCCTCGCCAGCTCGACGAACTCGAACTTACGTGTGAGCGAGACGGATGCGGCGACGTTTCTGTTCGGGTCGACCGGATCGATCACCACCAGCGGATCCTCGAAACTCTTCTCCGCGATTCCCTCAATGTCGATGAAGGTCCTCCTCCTCCAGGAGGAGGCGGCCTGGAGGAGGGGAGAAAAGCCCCTATAGTGGAGGACGAGAAGTTCGCATAGATAACCGGCAAACCCTTCTGTCATCTGATCCGATCCGTAGAAACCCCCCGCCTTTGCGAACTGCTTGAAGAGCAGAACATCATCCTCAAATCCTTTTATTCGCTCAGATATGTAGCGGGTGTGGAACGGCGTTCGGTCAACTGCACTCTTTATCTCGCGTGGATCTGTCACCCTGTAGCAGGGGACGAGATCCACGTCCAGACCCTCGAACTCCAGGCTGATGTACGGGTGTTCCGCATACTTCTCCCTGAACCGGGCCCCCAAATCCCGGGCGATCCCTCTGGCGAGGGCGAGACCCCTCTCCTCCAGCTCATCCCTTGTCAGAGAGGGTTCGAAGAGCATGAATATGTCGAGGTCGCGGTCTCCCTCAAGCCATGTATTCCTCGCGATGGAGCCGACGATCATACCCTGCGCGACCTCGCTCCTGTCCACTGCCGCCATCAGCCTCTCGGCGATGGCGAGAATCTGCGCCCTCACCTCCTCGCGCGGCCGGATGCGCCTGAGTACACTCTCCTCCAGCGGTGTCCTCATCTCCATATTATCCGGTGCAGGTCATGGTATATGGCTCCTTCCGGCCGCAACATGCTCTGTTTCAGTACGATCCCATCCACTCGCGCGACGCCGAGCATCCGTTGCGAGATTTCATCCACCGCCTTCAGCAAGGATGGGTGAAACCTCTTCACCCTCGCGAGGGTGACATGTGGGGTGAAGGGGCGTCTCTCGCGTTCGATGCCGAGGCGAAGGAGTCGGTGCTCCACTTCATTTGCGAGCCTGGCACATACACCGCCATCGCTCACATTCGCCCAGATCACTCTGGGCCGATGCCGGTTGTCACCTGAGATACCTTCCACGATCATTTCGAACGGAGAAAACGAGATACTGTCGAGTTCCGACGAGACCCTCTCCGCCATCTCGGGCATCACTTCCCCGATGAACTTCAATGTGATATGGGCCATCTCAGGATTCACCAGGTTGAGCCTCGACTCGGATAAAGCGAGTGCCTTCTGGCATTCCCCTATCTGGCGCTTTATTTCGGTGGGGAGATCGATGGCGATAAAAATTCTCATATCTGATGTAATATCTCTCCGGCTCCTTCTAGTTATAGTTGATTTTGAATCTGGATCCGCATCTCCATTATCACATGGAGCCCATGCATACAAAAAGAGAAGTGAATTAATCTGAAGTACCGATTATATGCAATGGGAGGGGCTGGAAGATGAACATAAAAGCTCCTGTGAAGGTTTATTCTCTCGAAAGCTGCCCGAATTGCGATGAATTAAAGAAGTTCCTCGCGGGGGAGGGTGTGGACTTTGAGGATGCGGATATGGCGAGCGCAGCGCCGCTGGCAGAACTCAGGATCCATGGTGTCTTCGTCCGAGAGGCACCGGTGCTGAGAGTGGGAGAAGTCTTTTTGGTATCGAAGGATCTCTTTCCTGGCGGGAAACTGGACATCTCGCGCCTGAGGAAGGTTCTCTCGGGTGAAGTCCTGTGATCAGAAGTACGAAACAGACCACCCTGGACGGCCTATTTGTCCCGCAGATGCCGAAGGTCCGAACCTCGGACGGGCATGTCATCCAGTGGGATCGGGAGAGAATTGTAAAACAGCTGCTTCAGGAGACGATGCTCGTAGAGATATTCTACGGTAGCAAGGGCATCACCGAGGAGGAGGCTGGCCGGATCGCGAAGAGAGTGGAGATGCACATACAGCAGCTGGGCCTCGAATACCTGAGCGGTCCGCTCATCAGGGAGATCGTGAACATGATGCTACTGGAGGAGGGGAGGATCGAGTTCAGGAATGTCTGCACGCGCGTAGGTACGCCCGTATATGACGCGCACCTCATCGATGTCGGTGAGGGCTTCGAGGCGAAGGACAACGCGAACCTGCAGGAGAATGCAGAGACCTCACACAAGAAGAAGGCGGACAAGATCAGCAAGGAGCAATACCTCCTGCAGCTCCCTCCAACGCTGGCGGATTACCACCTCACGGGGGATATGCACATTCATGATCTGGAGTATTTCGGTACCCGTCCTTTTTGTCAGGACTGGGATCTGCGATACTTCTTCTACTACGGCCTGATACCCGATGGAAACGGCACAAAGGCATCTGTCGCGGGCCCTGCAAAGCGACCGGAGGTGGCGGTGCTCCATGCAGTGAAGGCGCTCGGCTCCGCCCAGACGAACTTCGCCGGCGGACAGGGCTATTACAACTTCCTTACCTTTCTCGCACCCTATTTCGAAGGGATGCCCTACGAGGAGATACGCCAGTTAATGCAGATGTTCGTATACGAGATGACGCAGATGATGGTCGCGCGTGGCGGGCAGCTGGTATTCTCATCCGTTCAGCTCACGCCAGGCGTCCCCTCCATATGGAGGCAGAGGCCCTGCGTATACAAGGGAAGGGTCTGGAACGGTATCCAGGCACCAAGACGCACATACGGCGAATTCGAACGGGAGGTGCGGTTACTCTTCAAGGCGCTCATGGAGGTGATGCTAGAGGGGGATTACTGGGGGAAGCCCTTCAATTTCCCGAAACCCGAGATCAGCATCGAACCGGATTTCATGCAGGAGGACGAGGATTACAACAGTCTCCATCCTGATCTGCCGACGTACAGGGATCTCTACCTCATGAGCTTCGAACTCGCCTCCAAGTTCGGGACGCCCTACTATGACAATCAGATGCCGGAGTACAGGGGAGCAGGCAAAGGTATCTCCTGCTACCAGTGCTGTGCCTATCAGTTCTCCTCCAATGCGTCCACAGACGGTGAGTATGAGGACAAGATGGAGTTCCGCGATGGGAGGCATTTCAGCATGGGCTCCTGGCAGGTGGTGTCCATCAATTGCCCCCGCGCCGCATACCGTGCAGAGGGCGAGGACACCAGGCTCTTTCTGGAGCTGAAGTCGCTCATGGACATTGCAGTCGAGGTCTTCAGAGTGAAGAGGAGGTGGATGGACCACATCAGGGCAAGTGGCAGAATGCCGTTCGCCACGCAGCGCCCGAAGGACCCGAATACAGGGGAGAGGGGAGCGATCGCAGTGGATCTCGACGGACTCGTATACACGATAGGTGTGGTCGGTGTGAACGAGATGGTACAGCATCATGTGGGCGCTCAGCTTCACGAGTCGAGGAAGGCCTTCGAGCTGGCGATTCGCGCAATGACCGAGATGGAGCTGTATGCAAAGGAGCTGTCGAGGCACCATGGCATGACCATCGCAATTGCAAGGACGCCGGCAGAGACGACAGGGCAGCGGTTCGCGGTGGCAGACCTGCTCGACGAACGCTTCAGGGCCCACGCGTTGCGGGTCGTGAAGGGGGATCTCAAAAAGGCACTCGAGGAGTGCGGAAGGACGAGGGACCTCCCGATATATTACACGAACGGCACACACGTGACGCCCTGCGCCAGCGTGCCACTTGCAAAACGGATAGAGGTGGAGCATGTATTCTTCCCGATCATCGATGGGGGAAACATCCTCCATATCTGGCTCGGCGAGTCGAGGCCCGATCCGAGGGGGCTCATGGACATGGCAATGAAGCTATGCCAGAGGACACAGGTCGGCTACTTCGCATTCACGCGCGACCTCACCGTCTCACTCAGGCAGTTCCGTGAGTATCGTGCGGATCCCGGTACGATCATCGGCTGGACCGGAAAAAAGGCGGAGGCAGAAAACAGGCTATGAGCCTCCTCCTCGTCGATATCGGCACAGGCACGCAGGATATCCTCGTTTACTCCGGGGGAAGGCCTGTGGAGCAGTGTCCGAAGATGGTCATGCCCTCACCCACTCTCATCAGGGCGGCAGAGATCGGTGAGGCGACTTTGGCGCGGCGCGCCGTATTCCTGGAAGGTGTAACGATGGGTGGCGGACCCATCGCGAGGGCGGTGAAACGGCACCTGCACGCCGGGCTGGAAGTTTACGCAATAAAAGAGGCGGCGTACACACTCCACGACAGCCTCGATCGGGTCAGGGATATGGGGGTGAAGCTCGTGGAGAAAGCACCAGAAAGAGGGGCAGTCAGGATCGTCACCACCGACTTCATGGAGAGGGAGCTGAGGGAAGCCCTCCGGCTCTTCGGGATCGATATGCCGTCTCGCATGGCCTTCGCGGTTCAGGATCACGGTTTCTCGTCTCACAGGAGCAACCGGCTCTTCCGTTTCGAGGTGATGAAGGACCGGCTGGAGAAGGGGGATTGGGCCCTCTCCTCCCTGCTGTCGGATCCTCCGCCAGTCGAGATGAGCAGGATGCAGGCCGTGAGGAAGTGCGCCCCAGACGCACTCGTCATCGATACAGGCCCTGCGGCGGTATTCGGTATGCTTATGGATCCTGTGGTGAAGAAGATGGCGGGGAGGGGTGTGACGCTGGTGAATGCAGGTAGCAGCCATACCCTCTGTTTCACACTCGAAGGGGAAGAGGTGGGAGGGATCTTCGAGCACCATACCTTCGGGCTCACAACGGAACGCCTCATGCAACTGATCAGAAAACTGGAGGAAGGCACGCTCACGAACGAGGAGATATTTGGAGAAGGGGGGCATGGCGCAGCAGTCCACTACAGTGTGAGAAGCACAGGAATTGCGGTCACAGGTCCGAACAGGAGGCTCCTATTGCCTGATGCGTATCCGGCCGCTCCCTTCGGTGATATGATGCTCACCGGTTGCTTCGGCCTCCTCGAGGCCTGGCGCAGGCTGAGGGGAGAGATTCCCTGATAGTATAAAAGTGGATCGGGGGCCTATATCAGCTGTACATCCACAATATCATGCTGGCGCTGAGCCAGCCTCTTTGCCTTGAAGATATTTTTACCTTCCTTTCCAATCGCGATTCCGCGCTCCTCATCCCTGACGACCACCCTCGCGATCTTCTCGCCATTCTGGTCCATGAACTCTACAGAGGTGATGTGTGCGGGGAGGAAGCAGTTCTTCAGGAACTGTTCTGGATTCGTGGAGTACTCCACCACCTCGATCTTCTTCCCCATCTCCTCTGATGCGCGCTTGATACTGGCGCCCTTCTTCCCAATCGCCTTGCCCATCTCACCAGGGTTCACTACCAGGATGATTCGATCGTTCCTATCGTCGATGATGCAGTCCCGGCTCGAGGCACCGGTCAGGGTCTCGAACTGGGATATGATCCGCATACAATCCTCTGTGAGCACAATCTCTCCCATCTCAACTCCTCTTCAGGGAAAGAATATCCGAATCACCTGGATTTGCAATTGCGAGGGCGCTGACGACGAAGGGTTTCCCGCACGCCCTGCCGAGTTCTGCACCCGATCCTTCGTAGCGGTAGACACTCAGATCCACGATACCTTCGATGAACTGCCTGAAGGGAGCCGGACAATTCTGTGCCATGATTACCAGCTGTGCCTTCCCTTCACGGACCATCTCCTTTACACTGTTCTGACCGAGGACCACGTCACCGGTCCTGATCGCCTTTCTCAATGAGCTGTTGAAATCCATTCTATACACCTGTCCTTCCTTTCTGGGGGCCAGGTCTCGCTATCAGTTTCACGTCTCCTGTACCGAGCTGGATCGGCTGACCCACGATGATGTTTTCTGTCACCCCGTTCAGCTCGTCCACCTCGTTCGTGATGGCTGCATCGAGCAGATGGTTCACCGTCACCTCGAATGCTGCTCTGGATAGTACACTCTCCTTCTCACCCGCGATTCCGTGCCTGCCGATCTGCTTCACCTCGCCATCCATGCACATCATGTCTGCGACGAGCATGATATGCCTGACATCGACGTGGATACCCTGCTCGTTCAGTGTGCTCATCGCCTCGTGGATGATCGCATTTCTCGCCGCCTCTATCCCGAGGATGCTGGCAATTTCACTGACATTGTTGGAACGCGTCCGGATTCCGTCGACCCCCTGTATATCGAGCACGTCTTTCAGGTTGGAGCCCTCTGTATAAAGCACATACTCCTCCCCCTCCTTCCTGACAACCACCCTGTGGATGTCATCGATCCCCTGAACGATCACGTTGCGGACATGATCGGCAAGCTGGAAGAGGTTCTGGTAGCTCTCCGGGTTCTTCGGAATGAAGGTGAGGGTCCCTCCCTCCTCGTCCACCAAATGATCGAAGTCGCGGTAATGCTTCCGCTCCCTGATCTTCTTCGGTGCATTCTCCAGGATCGTGGAGGGGAGAATCTTCCTCTTCTCGCACTGCGCCAGATTCAGCTGGACCAGCACCTGCATATTCTCCATGTCGGTGATGATATCGGCGAACTCGTGCAAAGGCGCCGCCTCGATCTGCCAGCTCACCTCTCTCGCACGATCCCGGTCGCCCCTGATCTCGGGCTGCAGGTAGATGGTCATCGTCGGTGTGCTCGGTTCACGCCTCGCATCCATGATCTCGATCAGGCGCGGCAGACCCAGGGTCACGTTGATCTCCGCCACACCTGCATAGTGGAAGGTGCGCATCGTCATCTGCGTGCCCGGTTCTCCGATCGACTGGGCCGCCACTATGCCCACTGCTTCACAAGCCTCTATCCTTGTCTTCCCGTATTCCAGAACCACTCGCTCCAGGATTCGGTCGAACTCCTCCTCTGTGAAGTCCCTGCCGAGGAGCTCCTTCTTCAACTGTTCCCTGGTCCTCTCGGGGATCGGCGCCGCATCGATTCGGGCAATCATCTCTACGTCCATTATCGCTCCCCCTTCAGCACGCTCTCCACAATGCCTTTTACATCCACCGGATCACCGTAACTGCTCTTCGCGGGATCGGTACCGTCCTCACCGTACAGAAACTGGATAATCCTGCCTCCGGTCGTCCTGACAGTGCCGTCGTATGCGACCTTCAGGTCCTGCAGGGCATTGATCATCCGCCGCTGCAGATAACCGCTTTGAGACGTCCGCACCGCCGTATCCACGAGACCTTCGCGCCCTCCGATCGCGTGGAAGAAGAACTCGGTCGGGGAAAGACCGCTCTTGTAGCTATTCTTGATGAACCCGTGGGCCTCCGCGCCACGGTCGCCCTTTCTGAAATGCGGCAGGGTCCTCTCGTCGTAACCCCTCATGATGCGCTCCCCTCGGACAGACTGCTGGCCGATGCAGCCTGCCATCTGGGTCAGGTTCAGCATCGATCCTCTCGCGCCTGAGACCGCCATCACGACCGCGCTGTTCTCCAGACCCAGGTGCCTGCCTGCGATCTCTCCTGTCCGGTCACGGGCCTTCCCCATCACCTGCATGATCTGCATCTCGAGGGTCTCCTCCTCAGTTCTGCCCGGCATCGGCTCCAGCGCACCCTCCTCGAAGATCTTGATCCTCATCCTCACATCATTCGCCGCGCTTTCGAGCATCTCACGTATCTGCCCGTATTCAGTCTTCGAAAGATCCTCGTCGTCGATACCGAATGAAAACCCGTCCAGCATAATCGATCGGATCGCGAGTCTCGTCATATCATCGATGAACTCGGCCGTGCGTCTCATACCATGCTGCCTGATGGTCCGGTGGAGGATCTGTCCATCGAATGCACCCACCGCCTTCTTGTCGATGGTGCCAGACACGAGCTGACCATCCTGGATCCTGACGTAGGCATCCCGTTCGCATCCCTCTCTCTTGCACTCAACACAATTCTGGCAGGAACTTGCATGGAAGACCATATTCAGCTCCCTGGGCAGGATCAGACTGAAGACCTGCTTGTTGCTCCAGAACGGAACACCATCCTCCACCTTCCCGGGCGGTGGCAAGCTGGATATCCGGTGATGCTGGACGAGGTACATTACGTCCTCCTTACGGAACCATCTGAGCCCATGGGTGAGCAGGAAGATCCCCGATACATGGTCATGTATCCCGCCGATGATCGGGCCACCGAACCTGGGCGAAAGGATGTTCTCCTGGACAGCAAGCAGGATCTGTGCCTCTGCCTTCGCCTCCTCGGTCTGGGGGACATGCAGGTTCATCTCGTCACCATCGAAGTCGGCGTTGTATGGCGGGCAGACCGCCGGGTTGAGCCTGAATGTCCTCCCGTCCATCAGCTTCGTCCGGTGGGCCATGATGCTCATCCTGTGCAGAGATGGCTGCCGGTTGAAGAGTACGATGTCCCCGTCCCGCAACTGTCTCTCGACGACCCAGCCCGGCTCCAGCATCTCCGCCACCGTCTGGAGGTTTGCCTCCGAGAGCCTTATCCGTCGGTTGTCTGGACGAATCACATAATTGGCCCCGCAGGGCGAGTTCACCGTCGGCCTCTCAGGACCATTCAACACGTACTGCCGGGCCTCCTCCAGGTTCATGGTCGTCACCCGGATGGGGACTGTCATCTCGTTCGCAACGGCGAGCGGTACTCCCACTTCGACGACACTGATATTGGGGTCTGGCGAGATGACCGTCCTCGCAGAGAAGTTGACGCGTTTGCCGCTCAACGAGCCTCTGAAACGTCCGTCCTTGCCCTTTAAGCGCTGGGAGAGGGTCTTCAGGGGTCTGCCGCTCCTGTGCCTCGCCGGCGGGCAGCCGGCGACCTCGTTGTCCAGGTATGTGGTCACATGGTACTGCAGAAGCTCCCAGAGATCTTCGATGATCAGCTGTGGCGCCCCGGCATCCTGGTTCTCCTTGAACCTCTGATTGATCCTGATGATATCGACCAGTTTATGCGTGAGATCGTCCTCGGATCGCTGGCCGTTCTCCAGAATAATGGAGGGGCGCATCGTAACCGGCGGGACCGGAAGCACCGTCAGCACGGTCCATTCCGGTCTGGCCACGAGCGGGTTGATCCCGAGCGCACGCAGGTCCTCGTCCGGGATCTTCTCCAGCCGTGCCCTGATATCGGCAGGGGTGAGCCGGTGCTCCATCTTCTTTCCATCCTCCATCCAGACCTCGGAGAATGTGGTGGGTTTCTCGAAGTTGATCTTGTACTGCTGCTCTCCGCAGTGAGGGCATATCTGCTCCTTTTTGATATCCTTCTCGCTGAGCGTGTCCGTGCCTGTCCCTTCGTCCTCGGCGATCACTGCCTTCTCGATCTCGTCTGTCGATAGGAGCAGACGGGAGCAGCTCCTGCAGGTGACCCTCAGAAGCTTTCTTATCAGCCTGGTATAGCCCACATGAATGACGGGCTTGGCGAGCTCTATGTGTCCGAAGTGACCCGGACAGTCTGCGGCCCGCTGATCACAGGTCTTGCACCTCAGCCCCGGGTCGATCACACCGAGGTTCAGGTCCATCAGACCCTGTGGGTAGGGGAAGCCGTCTTCGTCATAGGTGTCTGCCCATATAATCTTCCTCACACTCATCTTCCGGATCTCTTTCGGTGAAAAGAGTCCGAATTCGATCTTTCCAATCCTCTTTGGACTCGGCATACTCTACCCTCTACACCATATCCTCGAGTCGAAGTCTCGGCGATATACCCATACTCTTCATCTCATCCAGCAGGAGCTTGAAGGCATAACTCATCTCCACGGAATAGATCTCCGTCTCGCTACCGCATGCGAGACATCGTGTCACATTCCGCTTCCTGTCCAGGAAACCGATCATGCCGCAGTGTGCACAGACGAACTGCACCACCTTGTCTGACTCGTCCAGCAGCCGCTCCTTCAGTGCCAGCGCTGCACCATGGCCTATCATCACATCGCGCTCCATCTCTCCGAAACGGAGTCCACCCTCGCGTGCACGCCCCTCCGTGGGCTGCCGGGTGAGCACCTGCACCGGCCCCCTCGATCGTGCGTGCATCTTGCTCGAGACCATGTGGTAGAGCTTCTGATAATAGATCACGCCCATATAGACGTCTGCTGCGAAGCGTCTGCCTGTAATCCCATCATAGAGGACCTCTCTGCCGTTGTGTGCAAAACCCAGACTCTTGAGGGCCTCCCGCAGATCAGCCTCCTTCTCTCCGCTGAATGCAGTGCCGTTTATCCTTCTCCCCTCGAGCGCCCCTACCTTCCCCCCGAGCATCTCCAGCATATGACCGATCGTCATGCGGCTCGGGATTGCATGCGGATTGATGATGAGGTCCGGAGTGATACCCTCCTCGTTGAAGGGCATATCCTCCTGCGCGGCAATCAGACCGATCACTCCCTTCTGTCCATGCCGGGATGCGAACTTGTCGCCCACCTCAGGGACGCGCAGATCCCTCGTCCTCACCTTCACGAGGCGGGAGCTGTTCTCTCCTTCGGTGATGATCACCGTATCGACGATGCCATGTTCATTGCTCCTCATCGTGACCGAGGTGTCGCGCCTTTTCTCGACTGCGATCAGTTCGCCGGTCGGCTCCTCGAGGAATCTTGGCGGGGATGTCTTGCCGATGAGGACGTCCTTCTCGTAAACGATCGTCTCTGGGTTGATGATCCCGTCCTCGTCCAGATGTTTGTAGAATTCAGGTCCATGCGCGCCTGCCACCTCTTCGTCCGGGATCTCGATCCGGTCCAGCTGACCTCCCGGATAACGCCTCTCCTCGCCCTCGTATGTCCTGAAGAAATGCGATCTTCCCAGGCCACGGTCGATCGATCCCCTGTTGAATATGAGGGCATCCTCGATGTTGTATCCCTCGTAACTCAATACAGCAACGACAAAGTTCTGTCCTGCCGGCCTCTCCTCGGAGCCGATCACCTCTGCCGTCTGCGTGGTGACGAGAGGTTTCTGCACATAGTGGAGCAGATGCCCCCTCGTGTCAGGGCGCAATTTCATATTTGCCGCCGTGAACCCAAGCGCCTGTTTGACCATCCCCGCCCCCATCGTCACCCTCGGGCTCGCATTATGCTCGGGGAATGGCACATGGGCCGATGCGATGCCCAGTATGAGAGACGGATCGATCTCCAGATGGGTGTGGTCGGGGGTGATCTCCCCCTCGCTGATCGCGATCAGTAGGTCCTCCTCCTCCTCTGCATCGATGAACTCAATCTGCCCCTTCTCCACCAGGGTATCAAAGAAAATCTCCCCTCTTTTGAGCTGCGCGATCTCATCCGATGTGATCAGGGGTTTTCCCTCCCTGATGACAATGAGTGGTCGTCTTGCCCTGCCCCTGTCGGTGTTGATGATGATGTCTCCGTTGTACTCCTTGTAGGAGACATTTATCTCGGTTGAGATCTCACCATTTCGTCGCATCTCGCGCAGATTTCTGACCAGCTCCTTCGCCTTCGATGGCCTGTTCTCATCGGATTCGTTATCGATGAGGCCGATCAGTGCCCCATCGACAAATACCCGCGATTTCTTCATTTTGCCTCCCCCTTCAGCGCCTCCACACCCATGTTGAAGAGGATGCGCTTCATCTCGAGCTCTTCATCGATACCCTTGCTGATCTCCACCATCTGTGCAAAGTTCTTCACAAGACCACAGTTCGGACCTTCGGGGGTCTCGCTCGGGCAGATCCTGCCCCACTGTGTCGGATGGAGATCGCGTGCCTCGAAGTGCGGCTGGGAGCGGGAGAGTGGAGAGATCACACGACGGAGGTGTGAGAGGACCGACATGTGATCCACCCGGTCGAGGAGCTGCGATACGCCCGTACGTCCGCCGACCCAGTTGCCTGTCGCCAGCGGGTGAAGGAGCCTCTCGGTCAGCACATCTGCCCGCACTGCAGTCGCGATCGAGAGATGCCTGTGGCGCATGCTCGCACGCTCCAGCTGATATTTGATATCCCTCGTCAGCCGATTGAGGGATATCCTGAAGAGATCCTCCATCAGATCGCCCGCCAGTTTCAGACGTTTGTTCGCATAGTGATCCTTATCGTCGATCCTCCTCTTTCCCAGAACGAGATCGAAACATGCTTCTGCCATTCTCCCCAGGAAATGCGCCTTCGCCAGTCTGACGCTCTGTACTGCCTTCTCATATCCTGGATCCCCTTCCTTCAGATCCGGTGGCATCAGGTAATTCAGGTGAGGAAGGAGGTAGTTATCCAGCACGAACTCTGCCCTCTTCCGCTGATAGTCCCGGGTCTGATTCGGGGCGAGTTTCCTTCCCACATACATGATCCCGGCCTCCACGGAATCGCACTCGACACTCTCCTCCAGATTCTGCATCATGAAGGTGAGGATCTCCTCGTCGGTGGAGACTGCATTCACGATCTCCTGGTCGCTCACCAGTCCGAGTGCGCGCATCAGGTCCACGAAGCGGAGATGCCCTGCGACGGATGGGAAGGATACCTCAAGCAGGTTCTTGCGGTTCCTCTCCACGACGATGAGGGCACGGTACCCGCGATACTGGGAGAATACCTTCGCGACATATATCCTCTCGTTGTAGCGCTCTGTGAACTCGGTCATGATCTTGTTCGAGGCGAGATCTTCGAGGGTCATCAACACCCTCTCCGTTCCGTTGATGATGAAATAGCCACCGGGATCGAGAGGATCCTCGCCGTGTTCGATCCTCTCTCCGTCGGAGAGGCCATGGAGGTTACATGCGACGGATCCCACCATCACAGGCAGCTGTCCGATGGTGGCAATCACCGGCTCATACCTGTCATCGCCCTGGATCAGGGTCATCTCCAGCTGGATGGGCGCTGCATAGGTCAGGTTTCGGAGTCTCGCCTCGGTCGGGAAGAGCTCACCCTGCGAACCGTCTGCCTCCCGCACCATGGGTTTCTTCACTTCTATCTTTCCCAGCTCCACCCAGACGGGTTGACGGCTCTTCCCCCTGCTCTCAATGTCTGTCTCGATGATGCGCTGTTCGTTCACGACCTTTTGCAGGTTGTGCAGCAGAAAATAGTTGAATGAGTCAAGCTGATGCCGCGCGACATGCGACTTTGAAAAGTACGCCCTCGACAATACACTTCTCTCTAACAGATTAACCAGCCCCTTTATGTACGGGTCATTTCTTCGGTCTTTTTATCACAAGACGATACGACTCAGCTCTGCCCGCAGTATGACTGGATCGTATAATTTTGATGACGTTTCCGGGTTTTGCCTTGATCGCCCTGACGGCGGGGTCGTCGTGAAAAATCTTTGGCAGTTGTTCAATAGTGATTCTGTAGGTTTCGAGGAGTGACTTGACCTCCTCTTCGTTCATGATACTGTGCTCGGGCACCATTTCATGGTCAAGCACATTGAAGGTGATGCTCATGGGCAACCTCCCATCGACCAGATGCTAAATTTCAGATAGATCACCGCGGTTCCACCACAGACATCCGACTGTGGGAACGGGCCCGGGGGGATTTGAACCCCCGACCACCTGGTTAAAAGCCAGGCGCTCTACCTGGCTGAGCTACGGGCCCTCCCTTCGGTCAATATGGCATTATTACAATGCAGGAAAACTATTTAAAGATTCTTGTGAAAATAAAAATTTCAGATTTGTTAATCATCGGGTTCCATCGTGACAGGTACGGGGGGTGGAGGGTATCAGCTCTGCCTCTCTGTCACCTTTGTATCTACCACCTTATTCAACTCCTCCCTTATATGGCCGAGACGCTCCTCCTGGAATTTGATGCTCATGCTCATCCCCTTGATCGTGCTGGAGATCTTCTCGCTCAGCTTCACCTTTGAGTCGTGGACGTTGTATGTCGTCTCGAGGATCTTCAGCAGCCTCTTGTTCACATCCACGCTCTTGCTGAGCCTCGCATACTCGTCCAGAAGCCTCTGATCGAATCCGACGTTCTTTGCTGCCTCCACATTCATGTTTATCGTTGAACGGCGCCTCATCACGTTCTCAATCGCATCGTAGAGCTCCTTGTGAGTGATGGGCTTCAGCACATAATCCTCGATGTACATCCCATACTCCTGCACCTCTTCCGAAGTGAGCTGCTTGGCCGTCAGCATGAGAACAGGGATATCCTTCGTCGCCGGATTGTTTTTAATATTCTCCAGCGTCTCCCAGCCATCCATTGGCTCCATCATGATGTCCAGAAGAATGAGATCGGGCGTCACATCCTTGAGGATGTCGAGGCACTCCTGGCCGCTATAGGCGGCGATCGCCCTGTAACCCCCCCTCTCCAGCATATTGATGAATACATCCACGATGAAGGGACTGTCGTCCACCACAAGTATCGTATACATTTATTGTCACTCCCTCGTTACCGCACTGGAATTTTTCGGACCGCACGGGAGACCGAGAGGGATCGAGGCACCCATACAAGAGGAGCGGATCAGCTGATCCCCTACGGTCCACACCCGGCATATCCCGAATCTATCTTCCCCCGATGAATGTGCACCTTGCATCAGAGCATTCTCCGTCAATTTATTCTCTATTGTTGGTAAATATATAATTATTGTTTTATTGTACACAGCAAATATCTAATATGGACAGATCTTAAAATATTAAATCTATTTTTTCATACATTTTTCATAAATAAATAAAACAATAAAATTATAAATTTGCAAAACCTTAAGTATTATTTGATGCAACTTCCCCGCGGGATATTCCAGTCGATCCGGAAGGGCGCTCCGCTGAGGGAAATACTCGGGGAGATGGGTGCATCGAGGTTCACCGGGTATCTCTCGTTTTTCATTCAGGATGCCAAGTGGACAGTGGTACTGGAGAAAGGGCGGCTGATCCTCGCCGATTGCGGCACGGTATGCGGGAAGGCAGCGCTGGAATTGTTGAGTGCCCTTGACAACACAGAGGTGGATGCAGAGCTATTCTGCCTCACGGATGCACAGGTCGAGCTGACGAGGGAGTTCAATAAAAACTGTGTTCTCAGGGTCGAATCGGAGCCGCTGAAGGTGATGAACCCCGCACGGGAACCACCGAGGGAGCCGGTCTCCAGAAAAGAGATGATAAAACCCCGCGAGGAGGCCATTGCATCCCCTCACAGGTACAGCGGACCCGTGAAGGCGAGTGAAAGCCCAAAAGATCTCCGGAGGGGATCAGGGGCTGCAGGACAGAACGACGATCTCAGTCTTCTGGATACCATGGACCTCGAAAGGATCGCAGAGAAGATGAAGGAGAACTCCAGAGTGATCGCAGAGAAGCTGGAGCTCGATCATCTGGTCAGGGAGAAGGTGTGAGTTATGGACGATATCAACGCTTCACTATTCTTTATCGGGATTCTGGCCCTGCTCATCATCACAGGCATCATCCTCCTCCGGTGGCTGATGGAGATGGAGGGAACTTCGGGATCGGTTCGAGGGAGGGGAAGCCTGGACACATCCACTGCCATGGAGTATAACGAAAACCGGCTCGAAAGTCGTAAAGAGCGAGGCACCCCCCATATCCCTGAAGCCACCCGCACCATCTCACCGGAGAGGTATCAGGATATGGGGGAAGGACTCATGGCTCTCGCCGACCTCTATGGACTGGAGAAGATCAGTATCGCATCTCTCGACGGTCTTCTCGTGGCGTCCTCCGGTGTGGATGCAGAGGAGGATGCGGCAGTATACAGTCAGCTCTTCGTGAAAGGTGAAAAAATCAGCGATCCAGCGGTCAGACTGATCCCACTGCAGCATGGACCTGTCAGTCTTCTCTGTATCCTGAAAGGTGAAGAAGACCTTGTGGAGGTTGGTTTGAAGGATATAACGGATAATATCTCAAAAATTTTAAAACAATGGTTATAGGTGAAAACCAGAAGAGAAAAATTTATCATAATATTGATTCAAATTCTGAAACAGAAGGATCCCAAATGATACATTCATATACCATTGCATCTGGCAAAGGCGGGACAGGCAAAACGACGGTGACCGTGAACCTCGGGACGGCAATGGCAATGCTCGGGAAAGAGACCTATATCATGGATGCCGACATCGGAATGGCAAATCTCGGGCTGATCATAGGTCTGGAGGACGTACCCGTCACATTGCACGAGGTGCTCGCAGGCAAAGCAGCGATCGACGAGGCGATATATGAGGGTCCTGCCGGTGTAAAGGTGATTCCCAGTGGTATCTCGCTGCAGGGGTTCCAGCATGCGAACCCTGAGAGGATGCGGGATGCCCTGAGAGAGATTGTGAACCGGTGCGATTACCTACTGATCGATGCACCTGCAGGCATCAGCAGGGATGGGGTCATACCCCTCGCCATCGCAGACGAGGTGATCCTCGTGGTGAACCCTGAGATCTCTTCCATCGTCGACGCACTCAAGACCAAGATCCTCACAGAGGTGGTCGGGGGGAAGGCTCAGTCTGCGATCGTGAACAGGGCCGGGATGGATCAGAACGACACCGTTCAGGCGAAGATGGAGAGATCGCTGGGCGTGAAGATGATAGGGATCATCCCGGAGGATGCGAATGTGAGGAGAGCAGCCGCCTACAAGACACCGGTGGTCGTGAAGTATCCGAACTCCGATGCTTCCCGGGCCTTCAAGAGGGTGGCTGCGAATATTGCCGGTATACGTTATGAGGATGTCCCCGAGAAGGTATCTGAAAGCTTCCTCGACAGGGTGGCAAAGACTCTCTTCAGGGGGAGATGATGGCGATCGAGACGATCATACTGCCTGTACTGATGATCATCATCATCGTCGAGCTCTTCCTCATGTATCTGATGCATATCAGGATCCAGCAATTGATGAAGGAGCTGGAGAGGCTGAACAGCAGGATGGAGATCACCGATGTGGAGCTCGAGCAGCTCACGAGAAATATCGAGGAGTTTAAAAAACTCAAAATCACCTGATTCCGGTTTTTCCAGATACAATCATATATCCTGGGGGTAAAGCTGTAGGGGGGGCCATAGGGTAGCCTGGGCATCCTAGGAGACTGGGGGTCTTCTGACCCGCGTTCAAATCGCGGTGGCCCCATCCTTCAACCAACGGATCAATTCGCATGAGAATCGATTCACGCTGTTTTGATTGCCTTGCATCGCGTGTGGCTTATGAGTGCAGGCTTGTCACCAATGATGAGGAGAAGATCAAAGAAATCGTCGAAAGATGCCGTAATATCCTGGAATCGTACCGCTCGCGCCCTGTCCATGCGCCGCTGATCGCGAGCGAGGTGCATGGTCTCGCCTACAGCCTTGTGGGGAGCTCCGATCCGTTCGCAGAGCTTAAAAGATGGAACAACCGGATCGCGTCTGAAGTGTGCAGAAAGGTAAAGGGCAGGCTCAGCACCTTCCGGGAGAAGGCCCTGGCGAGCATCGTGGGAAATACACTAGATTATGGTGTGGAGAAACACAATATCAGCGAGGATTTTCTCGGTTTCTTCGAGAAAGAGATGGAAAAGGGATTGACGGTCGATCATACGGATCGCATAATGAATCTATCCAGACGGGTGGTATACTTCACTGACAACTGCGGTGAAGTGGTCTTCGACAGGCTCGTGATCGACCACCTCAGGCGCAAGGGCGCACATATAGCCCTGGTGGTGAAGGGTGCGCCGATCCTGAACGATGCCACGATGAAGGATGCAGTAGCACTGGGACTGGATAGAGAGGTCGATCTCATCACCACCACAGGCAGCGGAGATGTGGGCGTGAATCCAGAAAAGTTTCCTGCCGAATTGAGAGAGGCGCTGGAGAAGTGCAGCCTGATCGTCGCCAAGGGGATGGCGAATTACGAATCGCTCGACGAAAGGAGGGATCTCCCCCCCGTGGCATTCATGATGGCGGTGAAGTGCGATGTGATTGCGGAGAGTGTCGGTGTGCCTCGCGGCTCATATGTCGCGATCCTCAGGGAGTGATCCTGTGCTGGTGATTCAGATGGCAGGGGGGCAGCGCCTGGCCACCTCCTCCAGGCGGCGATTTCCGGAATAGAGTGCTTCTGCACGGCTGCACCAGAGACGCGCCTCTTCTGTCAGACCGAGTACGAGGAAACGCCCCGCCAGCGCCAGCATGATATCCAGATTCGTTGGATCGATGCTGTGCCCCCTTTTTAGGAGTTCGATTGCCTCCCCATGATCTTCTTCCAGTGACGCGAGTGCGTGCCAAAGCGCAGGCTGATCCGGCTTCAGCCTTCTCGCATTCCTGAAGGATTCAAGTGCCTCCTCTTTCTGCCCCAGATTCAGGAGTGCAACCCCTCGGGCGAACCATAACTCGCCGTCATATGCATCCCCTTTCAGCAGATATTCGAAGATCTCCAGCGCATCCACGAATTTATTCAGCTTCAACAGGCATAGGCCCGCCTTCAGCCAGGCGGAACGGTTCTCCGGCTCCTCCCGTATCGCATTTCTGAAGTTCTCGAATGCTTCATCATACCTCTCCATCGCATAGAGCACATCCCCTTTTCCGATCAGAAAGTCCGGGTGGTTCGGAACGATTCCGAGCGCCCTGTCCATGAACGATAGGGCCTCCTCGTAATCTCTAATCCCCAGATGTGCGATACCCTCATTGTACCAGCCGATGGCATATTGCTTGCTCTTCGGGACTTCTCTCATGTGGATCAGGTGATGGTGGATTCTCTGGCCACTGAATGGAATATTCGGCAAAAACGTATATACCCTTTTTGATACCCCCAATCGGGCTGACGTATGTTCATTTGAGAAATTGCGATAGTATCGGCAGTGCGATGATGGTCAGTATCACGAATGCGATGATGCTGCTGATCGCACTCACCGCGAGGTAGGAGTACCGTGACCAGCCCCTCCGTTCGAAGAACCTCTCGACGCACTCCTTCATGATATATCCGCCATCCAGTGGTAGCAGCGGGAGGGCATTGAAGATTCCCACCGCCGCATTGAACCATCCACACCAGAAGAGCGCCTGTATCATGAACCAGAAGAAGCCCGGGAAGGGCACCATCCAGGCGACCGAGACCGGGGAGTCCATCACCAGAATATCCAGCCCTGCGGTGTTGCCGTCGATGAAGACGTTGAGTGGCACGGCAAGCAGAAATAGCGGGAGAAGGATCCCCAGCTCCGCACTCCTCTCCAGTGTATCCTTGACTGATACAGGATTGTAATAGAATATACCCGTAAATACAGGACTCTTTCCTGACATGTTCTCAGGCCATTCCTCCACCCTCAGCAGGTAGGTATTCTCCATGCCTCCTTTCTCGATCCTGAATGCGACTTCATCTCCGGGGGCATACCGTTCCAGTGCCTGGAACGCCCCATCGATCGTATCAACCTCCACCCCGCCGATCTCCTTCACGATGCCCAGGGGTGGGATACCTGCCCGCTCTGCGGGTGAGCCGCCGTAATATCCCCATACAAGGGGAACGGGAGAAGGAACCGCGTAGCCAAGGAGGAGGAAGAGGAGCCCGAAGGAGACGAGAGCGGCCAGCAGATTGTTTGCGATGCCCGCTCCGAACATCCGGATCTTCGAAATGCCCTTCGCTTTTTCCACATCCCCTTCATCGGGCTCGACGAACGCACCTATGGGAAGGACCGCGAACAGCACGCCCATACTCTTCACACGCATCGACTCTACACGGGCGAGTATACCATGTCCGAACTCATGGACAAAGATCGTGAGCAGTAAGCCCAACCAGACGGCGAGGGTGAACGGGATCGCCTGGTTAAGCCCTGGAATCGCGAGAATATTCCTCGGATCATGTATGCCGGTGGGGGGTGGCGGTTGGGAGATGAACTGGGGGAAGATGAGCAGCAGAGAAAAAGTCATGAAAATGGATACCACCACGACCATGAACGCCCCGATGGTGCCGTAGACCTTCAATGCAGAACGGAATCTCAGGAATGTATCTAGAAAACCCACTCTGAAGGTCTTGATCGCCATGATGGGCCCGTAGAACACGATGCGATCCCCCAGAGGCCTCCTGATGTAGAAATTAACCGCGACCGTGGCATAAACAATCACCGCCACGGCCGGGAGGATGAACCATTCCATTCTTTCTATATATCGCATGGAATGCTAAAAATACTGTGGAGCTTTCAGAGGGCTGTTCGCCACCCCGAGGATATGGGGAGTTGACCGTCTCCGCTCGCTTGCCCATTCTGGAGTTCCCTGAGGGATCCGGGGGCAACAGATCGGATATGCACTGATGACAGGTGGTACCTCCAGGAGTGGTGTTTCAATCCTTGTTTTCGTGGATGTCGCTCTGAAAGGCACTCAGAGCCGTATCTGGTCACCGACAAACAGAGTTTCAATCCTTGTTTTCGTGGATGTCGCTCTGAAAGGTCCTGAATCTTCTTTTTCTCCTTCATTTATCCCCGTGTTTCAATCCTTGTTTTCGTGGATGTCGCTCTGAAAGAAGAAAAAGAGAAGGACGCAGACATAAAATATATAAGTTTCAATCCTTGTTTTCGTGGATGTCGCTCTGAAAGTTTTGCATAAAAGGTGATACAAAATTATCATAATGGTTTCAATCCTTGTTTTCGTGGATGTCGCTCTGAAAGATTTGCTATTTCGGCAGGATAAGCGGATTTTATATCAGTTTCAATCCTTGTTTTCGTGGATGTCGCTCTGAAAGCCTAGTTATCACAATATTAAGCTTTTTATCGAGAGTTTCAATCCTTGTTTTCGTGGATGTCGCTCTGAAAGTCCGCCTTAGAGAATTTTTTACTACTTTATTGAAAGTTTCAATCCTTGTTTTCGTGGATGTCGCTCTGAAAGGTATTCACAAGTGTTACAGAAAACGAAGGTTTGATTTTGTTTCAATCCTTGTTTTCGTGGATGTCGCTCTGAAAGTATGCAAGCGTGATAACTTCGAATGTGCGAATAAAGAGTTTCAATCCTTGTTTTCGTGGATGTCGCTCTGAAAGTGTCGGATAGAAGGTCGGGTCGTGAGTCAAAGTAGGTTTCAATCCTTGTTTTCGTGGATGTCGCTCTGAAAGCATCATAGCTGTTCACGATCCTTGCCGGTCCTGATGGTTTCAATCCTTGTTTTCGTGGATGTCGCTCTGAAAGGGAAAATTTCGTCAGCCTCGTCCAGGACAATGGTGAGTTTCAATCCTTGTTTTCGTGGATGTCGCTCTGAAAGGGCTACCGCTGGCACTTACAAGAATGGTTTAAGGAGTTTCAATCCTTGTTTTCGTGGATGTCGCTCTGAAAGGCTGTTGTCTGTGAAGGCTACGGTGAGCGGGGCTAGTTTCAATCCTTGTTTTCGTGGATGTCGCTCTGAAAGCTACGGCAGGCACTTACAGTATCAACCTGACTGCGAGTTTCAATCCTTGTTTTCGTGGATGTCGCTCTGAAAGTTATCACACGCGCGCGCGTTATAAAAGGTATATAGGTGTTTCAATCCTTGTTTTCGTGGATGTCGCTCTGAAAGTCAACGTGGGGGAGCTCGTTAGCCGAGAATACCAGTTTCAATCCTTGTTTTCGTGGATGTCGCTCTGAAAGTGATCATAGGGGTCTATTCCTACCGGGGGGATGTGGTTTCAATCCTTGTTTTCGTGGATGTCGCTCTGAAAGATGGCCCAGAGGCTCCTCCAGGAGATCCGACTCCAGTTTCAATCCTTGTTTTCGTGGATGTCGCTCTGAAAGTCGTGACGCTGGCTGCCTGTGAGTGCCTTGAATGTTTCAATCCTTGTTTTCGTGGATGTCGCTCTGAAAGCCTCCAGGAAGGTCGCGAGGGCTTGGGGGGTGATCCGTTTCAATCCTTGTTTTCGTGGATGTCGCTCTGAAAGGTGGATGCACCCCACCGGGTTTCAGCCGACCAGGATGTTTCAATCCTTGTTTTCGTGGATGTCGCTCTGAAAGACCGCATTTTTTCGCGTTTTTTTGGGGAGAAAATGCGTAATAGAAACTGGTTTTTCATACACTTATTCTTGTTGGAAAATTATGGATGTTGATAAAAATACACGGAAATCAGACGGCAGTGTACACCTTAAGCTGTAAATTGAGTTCCCGTATCCTGACAGGATC
>JARYLJ010000058.1 GCA_029907705.1 Methanomicrobiales archaeon | reverse complement strand
ACCGATAACCACCCCCATCCCGTGATCGATGAAGCATCGCTTTCCGATGGTTGCACCTGGGTGTATCTCGATCCCGGTGAGGAAACGCGAGAGGTGGGAGAGGAACCGGGCAGAGAGTTTCATACCGTGTATCCAGAGGAAATGGGCGATACGATAAGCCCAGATCGCATGGAGACCCGGATAACAGAGGACAACCTCGCTCTTTGACCGGGCAGCGGGGTCTTTTGAAAATACCGTCCTGATATCCTCAGAGATATTCATTGCACTGGCTCCGTTTTCTCATGTATCGAAGAGATCGGTGCTCAGGTAACGCTCTCCGGTATCGGGAAGGATGACCACGATCAGTTTGTCCCGGAAATCCGGTCTTCCTGCAACCCGAACTGCCGCATGCACTGCTGCTCCCGAGGAGATCCCGGCAAGGATCCCTTCTTCCCGCGCGAGCCTCCGTGACATTGCAAACGCGTCCTCGTTTGAGACCTGGATCACCTCATCGATCAGATCCATCCTGAACACCCCTGGTACAAATCCTGCACCGATCCCCTGGATGCGGTGAGGTCCTGCTTTCCCCCCGGAAAGCACCGGTGATGCTGCAGGTTCCACGGCTATCGCTTTGAAATGAGGCCTTCGCGGTCTGATCACCTCGGTGATGCCTGTCAGGGTTCCCCCCGTGCCCACGCCCCCGACAACGGCATCCACACAACCGTCGGTATCCCGCCATATCTCCTCAGCAGTCGTGCGCCGATGTACCGCAGGGTTTGCAGGATTGTCGAACTGCCGGGGCATGAAGTAGTACCGGGGATTCTCTCCCGCTATCGCTTCAGCCCGGTTGACTGCACCCTTTATTCCCTCTGCTCCCGGGGTGAGGATCAGTTCAGCCCCGAACGCTTTGAGGAGCTTTCTCCGCTCGATGCTCATGGTCTCAGGCATGACGAGGACCAGCCGGTATTCGCGTGCCGCACAGATGAACGCGAGAGCAATACCGGTGTTCCCGCTGGTTGCCTCAATGATGACCGTATCTTTCTGTATCTTTCCTGCCTTCTCTGCCTCCTCTATCATGGCGATGCCGATACGGTCTTTCACACTGCTCATCGGGTTGAACGATTCGAGTTTTGCATACACCCCGGGATTGTGCAATCCGGCAACCCTGTTGAGTCGTACGAGAGGCGTGTTGCCCACGGTCCACGATATATCGCTGTAGAGTCTGCCCATTTGTCACCTCTGTCTGAATATCCCGGCAGGCTGGCCGGCACAATGCGTAAGTTCCTGCCTAAGCCAAGGTCCGGATTTGAACCGGAGTGGAGTTGATCTGCAGTCAACCGCGTAGCCGCTCCGCCACCTTGGCAACCCGATTAATTCACAATTGTGAATTACACCATAATGTATCCCGGTCCTCCTTATAATGGTGTGCTTTCAGACAGGGCGGAGCCGGGCGAAGTCATTAAAGATCGCGGGATACCGGGGCACCACCCGGCAGGGTGACACGGATGGACCTGTACCTGTATCGCAGGTTCATCCACAGGGGCCACCGATTCCGTCAGCTCTCCTTCATATCCGGATACACTGAATATGGCAAGCATGCACATGAGCAGCGCCGGCAGTATCTTCAAATAATGTACCATCTTGGATGCCACCTTTCATGATATGAAATTCACATATGTGAATTATTGCATTCTTTCTGATTCCCTGTATTTCATGACTTACTGGCATTTCCCTGCGAGGGATTAAAAATCAGACCTTGGAATGCCGATTTTCATAAGACCCCTGGTGGCAGGAAAGGCTGTTGTTCTCTCCCCCCGGACTTCCCTCTCCGCGTGAGTTATTTATTCGCTCAAAGCCGTAATAATCAGGAAACCACATGCAGATCATACTCCCGGACCGGAGCACCCGGCAGCTCGATTGCGGCACCCTTCCGATAGAAGAGATCCTGCACCGCTTCGGGATAAATCCTGTCTCTGTCATCGTGACAAGGAATGGCAGGCTCGTGCCCGAGACAGCATACGCGGAGGAGGATGATGAGATCCGGATCATCAGGGTTGCACATGGGGGTTGATCGATGCTGACACCAGACAGCAGGGATGTGCGCTGCACCTCCACCCCCTGCAGTGAACCCGCAGTGATACGGTTACGGGATTCCGGGCAGTACCTGTGCAGCACCCATTGCATCCGGCATGTAGAGAACCTCTTTTCCCGGACGGTAGAAGACCAGCGGATGATCGCACCCGGCGACCGCATTGCGGTTGCCTTATCGGGCGGGAAAGACAGCACTGCCCTCCTCCTCCTGCTCCATGCGGCACTCCCCGCATGGCCGGGCGTGACGCTCATCGCTGTCACAGTAGACGAAGGTATTGCGGGATACCGGGACGAAACAATCGGCGCTGCGGTTGAGCTGACCGTGCGGCTCGGGGTGGAGCACCATATCGTCTCCTTTGCATCGCTCTTTGGCGGCGACCTCGATGTTCTCCTCAAGGGACGGGAATCGCGGTCATGCACCGTCTGCGGCATCCTTCGCCGGCGGGCACTCGCAACTGCGGCCCGGCAGGCAGGGGCGACACGGATCGCCATCGGACACAACCTCGACGATGAAGCACAGACCGTCCTGATGAATCTCCTCCGCGGGGACTTCCCGCACCTCGTGCAGGATGCTGCATCCGGGGAGCCCGAATGTTTCATCCCGCGGATCAAACCGCTCGCCTGGCTCTCCGAGCGCGAGATCGTCACCTACCTGATCCTCACCGGAAACTACCGCGAGCTCCCGGAATGCCCGTACACGGGCTTCGCGTTAAGGTCCGAGGTACGGGCGATGCTGACCGGTCTGGAGTTCCGTCATCCGGGAACCATGAAGAACCTCATCAGGTCCCGGGACACCATCCGGCAGCATACCCCCCGGGCATCCGGGGTTGGGAGTGTGCAGCGATGCCGGGAGTGCGGCGAGCACTGCAGCGGGGAGATATGCCAGGTCTGCAGGATCCTGGGGCGTCCCGGATGATCAGCCTGCTATCGGGAAGGGATCAGGAAGGGAGGACTTCATCCATACTCCCGCTCCGGTACCCCTCGAGGTCGAGGGTGATATAGGAAAAACCGGTCCTTTTCAGCACCGGTACAATTACATCCCTCATCGCGATGAGCCGGGGTATCTCATCCGGGATCACCTCGATCCGGGCAATACCGGCATGGCAGCGTACCCGTGCCTGTAGAAACCCTGCTTCGTGGAGGACCGCTTCGGCTGTCTCGATCATCCGGAGTTTCTCATCGGTGATCTCCTCCCCGTAGGGAACCCGTGAAGCGAGGCAGGCTGCGGAGGGCTTGTCCCAGAATTCCAGGCCGCGCTCCCGGGCAATGGCCCGGATATCGGCCTTCGTGATCCCGGCCTTGATGTACGGGTGGACAATCCCCTCCTCCGTGCTGGCACGCAGGCCGGGGCGGTGCTCGCCCAGGTCAGACCGGTTGGCCCCGTCGGCAATGCAGGCAAGGCCGAGCTCTTCTGCACGCCGCTTCAGGATCCGGGCGTCAGATTTTTTGCAGTGATAGCACCGGTCAGGGGGGTTCCTGCAGACGGTATCATCGAGTGCCGGAACCGCAATGATCTCAAACGACAGTCCCAGTGCAGCTGCTATCTGCTCTGCATCCCGGACTGCCGATCGTGAAACGAGGGGGCTGTCAATGAGGACACAGTGAACCCTGTCACCGAGGACCTCCTGGGCGAGGGTGGCAAGGAGCCCGCTGTCAACACCACCTGAGTAGGCGATCAGGAGCGACCCGCAGTCGGCGATATACCGGGTCAGGGCTTCCCGCTTCGATGAGGTTCCCGGTGAAGTCATCGTACAGACCTGTTCCCGCCAGACAGGGGGGAGGAAAAATCCGGGATCAGGATTCGCAGCCATCATCCTGACTGCCGCACTGGTCCCCTCTATCCCGGAGCTGCCGGCAGATCTCGCAGATCCTCGAGACCAGGTCTTCGACTTTTCCTTCCTTGAGATCAAGGGCCAGCTGCTCGATAGACTGCTTCACCCCATTCTCAAATTCGATACGGTATCCGCGTTTCCCAGACAGGTACTGCGATACGGCAGAGGGTGCGATCTCGAGCATTCGTGATGCTTCAACCTGTGATACGCCGCATTTCACCAGCTCGACTGCGATAGCCGCCCGTATTGCGGGTAACACGTCCCATACGATCTTCTGGCAGGGTGCCTGCATTATACCACCTCCCTGTTCTTGCCAACACGGAAAGAAAAACCATTTTTCACAATTGTTAATCGACCCGGAAACCCAAAATACTTTCCACCCGGGAATTAGGGGGATGTTCCATGCGGTCCATGTGATGAAGGATCTTCCCGGGTTCCGTCAGGCAATCCCATGAATGGGCAGACATCTGCCGGGCTGGCGGTCATGACCGGATACCCCGTTGGAAGCATAGGATCATAATGACCATCTGTGAGGGTAAAAAAAATTCACGAATCGGTATCTCAAGACGTGCCCCTTCTCCAGGAAAACCGGAAAATTTCACCGGAAAATGCTGTGTTGAATAACTCACGTCACAATCGTACCCAAGAATAAAGATCACGGGCG
>JARYLJ010000020.1 GCA_029907705.1 Methanomicrobiales archaeon | reverse complement strand
GGCGAGACCGCTTCGTCGTTTCTCTTCATTCGATACCTCCTTTGATTCTCATGCATTCTCTCCTCTATTCCCGCCACTGAAAAACGAACATGAATAGAACAATTAATTCATAATACATTTAAGAATAAAAATTTTACTTGATGTTATATAATAGTATATAAATAATAATCAAAAACGATTGAAAATATAGCGTTTTTACTGGAATGAGGGGTAATAGAACGAAATTTAATGGTTTATTCGTTATATCCGGGAAAGCATCGTTTGGTCACTGTTGTATAAATAAAAAACCATAAATATGACCTTTGATAGCTGAATGCATGCGGGAATACCGGCCGCGAAGCGGAGGGGAAGGCGGTGGGGATCCCGATGGAGGTAAGGTGAGATTATAATATTAAAAAGTAATACTAATTTTGAAAAAATGATATTCGAAGCCCGTGTTTATTGAGGGTATATGATCATCGGCGGTATCATTCGGCGGCAAACGCCAGCCTGCCCCTCGCGAGGATCGCGTCACCTCTGGAGGAGAGGAGCGTCCATGTGAACTCCTTCCCGTGCGAGAGCGCGATGGAGGCGGAGGTCGTGTTGAAGCAGGTTGCATCCGTCGAGAGAATCCCCTTCAACACGAGCGTGTCGCCCGAACGGTAGAGGGACCCGCCCGCCTTGATGCGCATGTCGTTCTCCTGCGCCCGATCGAGGGTGGCGTTGCTGAACCTCAGGCTCTTCTCCGCCTGATCAAGGACGATTACGATATCCTCGAGGGGGATCGCGTCGCCCCCCATGTGATCCAGGCAGAGGGTGGTGCTGTTGTATACACTCGCGGTGACGGTGAGCTGCGGGGTTCTCTCCTGCGGGGCGCCGAGCCCCCCGGCGAAGGCGGAGATGACGGCGGCGACGATGATCGTGATCGTCAGCATCAGCATCACGCCCACGACGGGTGAAACCGCCCTCTCGCCTCGCTCCATGGGTACCAGCATTCTCTATACTACCGAATGGTATAAAAAGATTACTTATTATTAAAAAACAAAAAATTTATTATAAATAAAAAAGATGGAATCGAAAGAAAGATAAGAGTTATCGTTACCGTAAACGGGAGATCAGGGATCGCCCTTGTCCTGTGCCGCCGTTCGGGCAGCCAAACGGGAGCGTAGATGCGATGCCTTCGGTGAAAAAGAATATCTTCCGAACGGAGGGGCATCCGCCTTACGGACTCTGCCATGAACCGGAGGGGATGCGGTGACACCGGAGCATACGGGTGTTACTTTTTCTTCTCCAGAAGAGCGATCAGTAACTTTTTATCGTCGTCTGTTCCTACCATCCGATCATGAAATGCCGCTGGTGCGGCAGGACGATCCAGAGGCTCCCGTGGAAATGCCGGCGCTGCGGCGGGTACTTCTGCGACGACCACCGACTCCCCGAGGCGCACCACTGCCTGGGCAGGGGGTTCTGGTCGGAGACGGAGCGGAAGGAGATGCTCATGAGAAATACCGCGTTCTCCGTGCCTTCGTACGCGGAGGTGGCAGCGGAGGAACGGCGGGAGAGGGGGAAGGGTGCACGGGGGATGGCGAAAGGCCTCTTCTGCCTCTTCTTCATCTCCGGAATGGTCCTCCTCGCGATCGGCGCGTTTCACGCAGGGTTCGGAGATCGCGGGAGGGGTTCGGAGGGCGCTCCCGCATGGAGCGCTATCACGACGCCGGATATTCCCCTCCAGATGGTGGAAGCAACCGGTCTCGCCGATGCGGAGGGTGCGCAGCTGGAGGATCTGGCCGCCAGCTTCGAGACCGCCCCCGAGGCGAGATCCTTCGTCTTCCACGACAGGTGGAGGAAGTACCTGAAGATCACGATGTACGGCGGATATGCACATTATCTTGAGCGGGAGGAGGAGGTGCAGCTCGGGGGGCTTCTGACGGCGGGCGATCCGGCCGCGAAAGAAGAGCCTACTGAGTTGATGGAGAGGAGGATTCGATCGATGCTCGCTGACCCGTACATGGATGCCTACATGAACCCCCTGCTTGAGGAGATCAGGCGATCGTCCCCCTCACCGGACGGGCAGGCGAAGAACGCGATCAGCCTGGTGCAGCACATTCCGTATAAAAAAACTGAGAGAAATATCACCCTCTACTACGGCAGTCAGCCGGTCAGGCAGCAGAACTTTTACTACCCCTACGAGACGCTCTACCGCAACGAAGGGGTGTGCATCGACAAGTCCATACTCCTCGCCTACCTCCTCGACCGGCTCGGTTATGATGCAGTGGTATTCGTCTTCCCGGCGTACGGCTCCTTCGATGAGGGTCATGCCGCCGTGGGGGTGAGGTGCTCGGAGAGGTACGATTTCATGGACTCGGGCTACGCGTTCGTGGAGACCACAGGCGTCGAGATCATCACCTACGTCCCGGCCGAATACGAGGGCTCATTCCAGGTCACATCCTACTACGGGATCGTCAGGGTGGGCAACGGCACCCGCTCGCTGGACGTGAGCACCGAGTACCGGCATGCGCGTGAATGGAAAGACCTGATGGGGATGGGAACGGTGCTCGATCCATACCATTACCACCGGTACCTGGCGCTTATGCGGCAGTACGATCTTTCATATGACGCCAGAGGTGAAGCGGCAGGATGATGCAGTATAGGGCGGTGCACTCAGGGCGTCAACCGGCAGAGACCTTGATATGGCGCTCCGCGACCGTGAATGGCGGCCTCACCTGTATCGCCAGCATTTTCGTATCGTTATTGTAGCTGCAGGAGAGGATGTTGCTGCAGCCGGCGAACTGACCTTCGAGGCGCGGGGTGATATTGCCGAACGCCTCCGGTGCACCTGCTCCCCCTGTGTAGGTGATGTTCACCCACCCGCTCGCGTTGTACAGCACCGCGAGGGCATCCAGCCGGAGGAGTGCGTGCCCGTTCCCGCTCGCGAAGTCGGAATCCCCCTTCGTAAGGTTCACATAGCGCAGGGTGCAGTTCCCGTC
Organism: Methanomicrobiales archaeon; assembly: GCA_029907705.1. Lineage (GTDB taxonomy): Archaea > Halobacteriota > Methanomicrobia > Methanomicrobiales > JACTUA01 > JARYLJ01. Next base: position 33,289 of record JARYLJ010000020.1, on the reverse strand, counting down.
CGCCCCCCTCGCGATGGACACGGTGGAGTTCGCGAAGCCTTCGAGGGAGACGTCCTCCATCCGCGGGTATTCGAGTGGCGTGCGTACGCGGCCATTGTGTTTCGTCACGTTCAGGTACCCGTACTGCCAGTTGTAGCCCTGGTCCTGCCAGAAGTTCGATACGGGCTGGTAGGAGACCTCCACCATGCCGGCATAGAGGTTATACGTATCATCGATCGTCACACGGAAGAGCGGCGCCAGCTCCTGCACGCGGAGCGTGCCTCCCGATCTGATCGTGTTCACCAGCACATCGCCCCCGCCGAGGGGGATCCGCTCCTTCAGGGTGACGTCCCCTTCCATCGCCATCGAGATGTGGACGTCCGTGTCGAAGCGCCCGAACGCCTCCTTCACGCGCTCGAGATGCTCCATCTCTGACTGCTCCTTCATCGCGGGCACGACGGTCGCGTTGAAGAGCGTAAAGAAGGTGATCACGATCGCGAGGATGAGCATCACGGCCACCACGGGCGAGAGCGCCTCCTCCCCCGTCATTTCGTCACCCCGCTGAAGATCACCGCACGCGGCGTGGCGAGCTGTACCCGCTCGCCGCCTGTTAGATCGAGACCACTCATCTCGATGCGGCATCCCAGATCGAAGAGCGCATCGGGGTCCGAAAGTTCGTTGTCGTTCTGGTCGTACATGGCGAACTCCGCGTGGGTGAAGCGGTCGCCCTCTATGAAGAGGAGAAGGTCCCCCTTCGGTATCGCGTCCCCGCCCTTGTGGTGGAGGGCGACACTCCCGCCGGTGTTCTCGAAGAGCACGTCCACCGAGGGTTCCCGTTCGCCGGGAACGAGGCCGTAGATCGAGATCCCGACGAGGGATACGAGGATGAGGACGATCGCGATGAGGATCATCTCTCCCACCACCTCGGAGACCGCGTCCTCCGCTCCGCCAGCGCGCTTCATGCGAACATCCCCCCCGATGCATACGGTATGATCACCAGAAAGAGGAGGAGCGTCCCGATCAGGAAGGCGATCGTATGCTTGAAGCCGGCGAGGACGCTGTTGGAGCTGAGCTGCCCTGCCATGATCCCCGAGAATCCGCCGAGCAGGATCGCGATCCGGAACATATCCGTGAGGTTGCCCGCGTTCGTCAGGGGTACGTTCAGGTTCGCAAAGCTGGCGATGAAGGAGACGTTCAGCGCATAGATCGTATAGAGGAAGATCCCAAAGGAGAGATAGATGATCATCACGTACACGAAGCAGGCGTTGAAACGATCGCGCTTCATCTTCAGGTAGTGCTCGAAGTCGGAGATCGCGATCATCAGGATGTCGCGGAGGTAGTCCGTGATCTCGCTCGCCCTCACCACGACCGAGATCGCCCTCTTCACGGATACCAGGCCGATCCGCTCCTCCATCCTGGAGAGCGCGATGTCGATGCTCGATCCCTGCCTCACCTCCGCCGAGACGACCTGCAGCTCCGAGCTGAGCACCCCCAGCCTCGCCCGGGAGATCCGGTCGATCGCCCCCTGCAGGGTGAGCCCGATGTCCTTCATCTCTGCCAGCTCACGGAGGAAATCGGGGAGCTGCTTCTCGACGCTGTTCACGTACATCCGCCGCCCCTCGTATGCGACCGCAATAGGGAAGAGCGCCACGATGACGAGGAGCGCGACGAGCACCTCCATCTGGTGGAGCGGGGAGAGCGACGCGAGCGCCCCCGTCAGGTAGAGCAGGAAGATCACGACGACGCCGATCGTGCCGATGAGCTGGGCATAGATGTAGTCCGAGATGTAGTATCGGACCGGATTCTTCAGTACCGTCTTCAGCCGGATCCTGCTCCTTATCGAATTGATCCGGGAGAGGAACCTCCTGTCCAGCGATCCCAGCAGTTCCTCCCGATGGCAGCCGCTCCAGTACTCGCTCTCCCGCACCTCCCGCCGCCGGATGGTCAGGTGATCGGATGGCAGCAGGATGTGCAGAATGACGATCATCGCGATCGACCCGAGGAAGAGGCCGAGATATACGAGCGGCAGCCAGCCGGAGAGGGTGCTCTGTCCTGCGAGGTTCTGCGCCACGACCATGACGATGATCGCGATCGGTCCGGCGACGAACGCGGTGACGTACACCTCCGCCATCACCTCCAGCGTCTTGAGCATCATCTCCATCTCGTTCCGCGCGATCTCGCGGAAGTTCGCCGATCTGGCGGCGAGGAAGGTGGTGAGATCGCCCCCGCTCGTGGACATCACGACGAGATCGTTCAGGAAATCCCGGAGATTCTGCGAGGGCGTGGTCCGCTGCAGGTCGCGTATCGCCGTATAGAGGTCGTCCCCGAATACCTCGACGTTCCGGACGATCACCCCGAACTCCCTTGATACCTCGCCGAAGAGGTCCGACTCCTCGTGCACCCTCCTGATGACATGGTAGAGGGACATCGTCGTGGAGAGCGCCTGCATATAGGTGATCGTGTAGGGGAGATCAAGGTCGATCTCGGTCCGCCTTCCCATGGCGGCCAGGTAGGGGTATGCGTATATGCCGAGGAAGGGGAAGAGGCAGAGGACCAGGAACCCCGTCGCCGTGGTCGCCCAGGCGGGGAGATCGCCGATCACCAGCTCGTATCCGAAGTGCTGGAACGCGAGGAAGATCGAAACGAAGGCGGCAGCGCCGAGTGCGCCGGCGAGGATCGCCTTCCGTACGTAGTGCTCGGCCATCTCCGGGATGTGTGCTCCCCGCAGCGCCTCCCGCAGGCCCGTCTCCGCGAGTATCGGCCGGATCCTCCGCCCGTAGAAATCCTCCCTCTCCCTCTCTGGTAGCCTGTTCATTCCTCTTCCTTCTCCGCGTCAGGAACGGAAGTGTCCGTGGCGGCACAGCCCCCTGCGGCGAGGAAGTCATGGAGGCGAAGGAGTAGTCCCTCGGCGGTGGCTGGCGGATTCTGGAGGAGCTCGTGTATGAACCTCGCCCTCCTCCCGATCTCCACGAGGGTGTCGTCCTCGCTCGTGCCGTAGTCGTGCGCGATCCGCGAGAGGATGCGCGAGTGAATCTTCAGCCGCTCGAAATCGTCCAGCTTCGGATCCCAGAGGAAGAGGGGCTGATGCTGTATGGTGCCGTCCCTCTCCACCATGATCTCGTGGATCGAGTCGCAGCGACGGATGATCCTGCCCTCCCGGTGATGGATCCCCTGAATGATCATCAGGTCCAGTGCAGAGAACATCACGGGCGGGACGGCGATGGGCTCGTTTGTCAGGCGGTTGATCGCCTCCTCGATGTCTCCCGCGTGGAGGGTGGAGAGGGTGGTGTGGCCGGTATTCATCGCCTGGAAGAGCGTCTGCGCCTCCTTCCCGCGCACCTCCCCGACGATGATGTACTCGGGCCTCTGTCGGAGCGAGGACTTCAGGAGCATGAAGAGGTCGATCTCCCCCTTCACGCTCGTCAGGGAGAGCTCCCTGGTCTGCACGGGGAGCCAGTTCTGGTGCGGGAGCTGGATCTCCCTCGTATCCTCCAGCGAGACGATCTTCGCGTTGGGCGGGATGAAGAAGGAGATCGCGTTCATCGTGGAGGTCTTGCCGCTCGCTGTGCCGCCCGCGATGATCGCACTGGAACGGTGCTCCAGCGCGTACCAGATGAAGGCGAGCATCAGGGGGTCGAATGTCCCGTACTGCACCAGGTTGAGCGGTGTCATCGGGTCCTTCTTGAACCTCCGGATGGTGAACGAGCTCCCTCTCGTCGAGACGACGTCGCTGAAGGTGAGCTGGATCCTCGAGCCGTCCGGGAGGTGTGCATCGACCAGCGGGGTGGAGAGGGATATCTGCTTGTCCGCCTTCTGGGCGAGCCGGAGGACGAACCTGTTCATCTCCTCCGACCCGAAGACGATATTCGTGGGTATGCTCCCGTACTCTCGGTGGAAGACGAAGACCGGTATCTGCGGTCCGTTGCAGCTGATATCCTCGAGCGCCGGGTCACGCATGAGCAGGTCGATCCGCCCGTATCCATAGAAGTTCCTGGTCAGGTAATAATACAATACCGGCAGCCGGGTGTCCTTCATCGCAGGTTCGAACATCCGGACCGCGTCCCCCAATTCCTCCATGGTGATCGTCATCCTCTCTGCCGCCATCGGGCTCTCGAAGAGGATGGTGTCCCTGAAGTAGTTGAATACCTCCTCCAGCAGCACGATCTCCCTGGGTTCGAGCAGGGGTTCCACCGCTTCGTAGCGGACCCCACCGGCCGCGTCCTTCACGATCCTCACCCTCGCGAAGGGGGGGTTCACCGAGTAGCTCCCGATCACCTCCGCGCTTCCGCCCTCGACAGTGGCACTGGTCGCAGAAGCAGGTCCCCCTCTCCCCACCACCAGGGTCGGGATCCTCTCGAGCGAGGGGTCCCTCCTCCTGATGAACCCCCATATGCCCTTTCTCGCCTCCCTTTCCTCTGCCACCGGCGCCTCCTTCCCTTTCAGGTCATCCACGGGATTCGTGCGCGCGATCAGACCACGGATGAGCGATTCATGGTGGTCCGGAGTTGCATATCCCGTCGGCACCAGCCCACCGATGAGTGCCTGGAGCTCCCGTTCATCGGCATCCAGCTCCGCCTCGGGCCCGATCCGCATCACCAGCCGGGGTATCTTCTCGAGGTCGGGGTCGCTCTTCCTGAAGAAGCCCGTTCGTGCCTTCCTTCGATCCCTCTCCCGTGCGAGGATCGCCTCCCTCACGCCCATTCCTTCGAGCGGGCTGGTTCTGGCGATCAGGCCCCTGATGATGATATCGCGTGCCTCCGCCTCCTCATTCTCACCCATTAAGACGGGCCTGGCCCCGTTCGGCTCACTGCCTTCGAGATCGAACCCTGTCCTCCTCTCCGTACTGGGCAGGGAAGGGGATGCATCCTGCACCTCCCTCCTGGCCCCCACCGCTTCCCCGCCCCCCTGTTCGTCTCTCTCCAAAGGGGCCTCATCTCTTCCCTCCAGTCTCAGATATCGCCGTATGCCCTTGAGCGCGTGGTGCAACGCATTCGTCATCGGTATGTTCCTCCGCGAAGGAGATGCGTGTGGGAGGTGCAGGGATTGATAATATGATATAGATAATAAACTTTACTTCGTATTAAATCAATTGATAAAAGTATGAAAAAAATATTCGTTTTTCTGATTGCAATTGCCTGCATTCTTACCGCATTGAGTGCGGGGTGTGTCTCCATTCGGAAAACCGGTGAAGGGGAGGGCACGGAGGCAACTCCCGAAGCAGGCACGACAGGCACGGTGCCGGCCCCGCCTCCCGCGAACGTGCCCCCGCCGGCAACCTCATCGCCCCCGGTCACCGAGACGCCTGCACCGAGGAGTTCCGTCGTGTACACAGACGAAACGATCCCTCCGATGGATTTCCCGATCACGAAGGAGAAGATGCCCTCGAGCAACGCAACTTACTCCGGTTACAGGACACAGATTTTCTCAGCGAGCCATGCATTGAAGTACACGAACATCGCATTCATCGCGGAGGTTGCAAACCCTCCCTTCATCATCGATCTCTCGACACAGGCGGAAGATCCGAACCCCTGGTACTCCTTCCTGATCGTCACTGTCAGGGATGCAGAGACGAAGGAGGTGCTGGCGGAGGATGGTTTCGGGAGGAGGTACAGCACCGATAGGTCGAAGGAGATCATCCTTTACCGCGCAGGAAAATTTCATGTCAACGTCTACGGGGCCCGTGTCCGGGTGGATATCAGGATAATCACGGGCGATCCCGAAGCACCGGCGGCCACCGCCACGCCGGTGCCCGCTGAAGAGGAGTTTGAGTATTAAATAATATAAAAATAGTAACAAAAAATAATATTTATATATGATGATCATCAGAAAAAGATACAACCACTGTCCAGAGGAGGTGATTGCAGTTCGGAGGAGGGATCGGAGGGGCTGCCTGAACATGGAACGCCGCCCGCCAAGGAGGGCGTTCCTGGATGTCGATGAGCTGGAGGTGCAGGAGTTTGGGCGGCTGTTCTCCGGGGAGGCATACATATACTCATCCGGTTCGGGCAGCACGAAACCCTCGAAGCAGGAGACCCTCCGTCGGCAGGAATGAAGGCGCACAGCGGAATTGAGAGTGGTTGTAACTGGATTGGGATGACCGGAACGCAATTGCATGTTCGATGAACGAAGCACGTCCTCGACATTGAAAAGACATCGTCCACTGGGGGATGGATGAAACCGGTGAATCCTCGAGGAAATGGAGTCCTTCTCCTCCTCATCTCTTTTCTCGATCGGTTTTCGGTAGAGCGATCGCTTCGAACCGTATATGCCCGGGAAACAAACGCCTTTGTCATGAGCGATCCTGCACCGCTTGCGTTGTACTGAAGAGAGGCAATGGAAAGCCCGCTAGAAGCAAACGTCTCACGCAGGTGCTGTGTTCGACGATGGGAGTGGTTACGAAGAGGAATATACCGTCGCCGCTCGAAGGGTGCCGGTCATTTTGTCTCTTTCCATGGGACTCTCCAGATCGAAGGTCTCATGGGTGCGGGAGAAGTCCAGCTGACCGATCCAGAAGGAGTGCGAGAAATGCATGGTCGCACCTCTCCGATGGGAATCACATCGCCCGGCTGCCAGGCGGAGCGTGTAATACATGATGCCGGGCGTTGCAGCGTTGCGTGCGGGATAAAGCGGGGAGGCGGCGAACCCGGCGCAGCTGGAAGCCGATGCCTCCGTGCCCTTCATGTAGTGGTATTCCCTTATGCTTCCGGTAAGGGGCATCCCTGTGGAACTGGTGCCGGCATACATCCTGGACCTCCTTCTCGATGCGGTGGTGCTCGTCAGCGCCGGTATTATCATCGCGAGCATCGCGGTGGAGACCGGTGTGCTGAAGAGGCTGGGCATCTTCATGGCGCCGCTGAGCCGGCTCTCGGGGCTGTCTCACTCCAGCATGCTCTGCCTGATGGGCATGTTTGTCAACCCGACCGCGGGGAAGGCGATGGTCTCCGAGATGTACCGGAAGGAGGAGGTGGAGAGGGAGGAGGTGATCCCCCTGATCGTGATGAGTACCTTTCCTGTCGTGCTCGGCGAGTTGCTGTTCCGGGTGCAGTTGCCGACGGCGGTGCTCCTGATGGGCCCGGTCGTGGGGGGGATCCACACGCTGCTGAACCTCTTCTCCAGCCTCCTCCAGATGGTGGGTGCGATGCTCTACACACGCCTGGTACTGCGGCGCGGCGTGGACCCTGAAGGCGCGGAGGATGGGATGGAAAGGGAACCCCTCAGGCTCGGTGCGGACGTAATCAGGGATGGCCTGGAGAGGGCGTTGCCCGACCTGAAGAGGATCGTCCCCACGACGGTGGTGGCGATCCTGGTCTTCACAATCCTCTCCGCCACCGGTGCGCTCGAGCTGCTCCGCTACCTCTTCGACCCAGTGCTCTCGTTCGTGGGGCTTCCAGGCGAGAGCTCCACCGCGCTCATGGCACAGTTCCTCCGCGCATACGCGGGGTACGCGATCGTCGCCTCGCTCATCGCGGCAGGAGTGCTGACGCTGAAACAGGCGCTCCTCACGCTGATCATCGGGAGCATGCTGGTGATCACGCTGATCTACATCAGGTACACCCTGCCCCTGAACCTCTCGCTCTTCGGGAGGTTCGGGGTGAGAATAACGATCGTCTCGTATGTGGCGAGCATGGGTGCGAAGCTCGTCACCATATGTCTGATCGTACTCCTCCTGTGATACGATTTTTATTAATTTCCAATACCTATTAAGAAAAATTATGTTGAATATTAATAAAATTAAAAAAAAGTAAGTAAATTATAAAATAAATTAGTCTCCACTTCTCTTGTACCATGAAGACCTTCCCCTCGACCGTCGTATTTGTTGCCCTGATCCTGCTCATGTGTGCAGCACCCGCCTCCGCGCTCGCCGGCATGGTGACGAGGGAGGTCGCCGAGAAGGGCGGGGGGCTGTACGAGGTGACACTCTGGATCGAGCATCTGGATGCGGCAGGCATCGTCGAGAGGCTCCCGGAGGATGCGGCGCTGCTGGAGTGCAGCCTTCCGCCTTCCCGAATGAGGGCTGACGGGAGTATCCTCGCGATGGCAACGATGAACGAGAGCCGTGTGAGGTACACCCTCCGCGACGAAGCCGGTATGCCTGTGCTGGATGGGGTATGGGAGGATCTGATCACAGGGGAGAGGGGGTACGTGACGGAGAGGCAGGCGGGGCCCACGCCATGGAGGACGACCGCGGCACCGGCGGTCACGCGGGCGGGCGTATCCGCCTTGTTACCGGTATCCGCCATCATCGCGGGTCTATGCATCGTCTTCTGGAGAAGGGGTGAGCGGAGATGAGGGTGCCTGCGCTCCTCTGCCTCCTCCTGCTCCTCGTCAGCGCGGTCTCGGCGGCATTGCCCCTCGATCTCGACGGTGACGGAAGGATCGCGGAGGATGAGCTCTATCCCATCGCACTCGACTACCTGCTTCAGGTGCACGGCAGGCTGCAGGAGAACCCCGTTCTCCAGCGCGAGGTGCAGGACGCCGCCTTCGTCGTGAAGTACTGGAACGGCACGCAACGGGAGGTGAAGGACAGCGCGGGCAATGCGTACATGCTCGAGCGGCCACTCGGACGTGTGGTGGTGATGAACAGCGAGACCCTGGAGACGATGCGCTCCATCGGCGTGAACTCCCGCGTGGTGGTGGGGGTGGACAAGTACACCCTCCAGAAGCCCGACTTCTTCCCCGAATATACGAGGCACGTGAACGTGGGCTCCATCTGGGCGCCCGACTACGAGAAGATCCTCTCCCTGAAGCCCGATGCGGTCTTCCTGTATGCCACGATCAGCCCCGATTCGACGGATGCAATCGTGAGGACCCTGGGGAGCACGATGCCCTCGGCGATGATATTCAGGTTCGACGGGTACAAGCCCGCGACCTACCGACGCGAGGTGGAGGCGCTCATGGAGATCTTCGGTGCCCGCGAGAAGGGGGTGCGCTACCTCGCCTTCTACGACGAAACAATCGGAGAAATAACGAAACACACGGCGGGTATACCCGAAGACGCGAGGATGAGGGTCTATCTGGAGACCTGGACGGACTTCAAGACGGGCGGTCAGGGTTCCGGCTATCACGAGAAGATCGAGATGGCGGGAGGCACGAACATCTTCGGGGAGGAGACGACCGAGTACCCGGCGATCGATCCCGAGGCGGTCCTGAAGCGAACCCCGCAGGTGATCGTGAAGCTCGTGGGGACCGGGGACTACAGGTTCGGGGGCTACCGGGAGGCGAACACCACGCGTTACGCCCAGACCTACGAGGCGCTGCTGAAAAGGCCCGGATGGAGCACGCTGGAGGCGGTGAGGGAAGGGCGGGTGCATCTGATGCACACGGACATCATGGGCGGGCCGCAGTTCATCGTCGGTACCGCGTATCTGGCGAAGTGGCTGTATCCTGAGGACTTCCCCTCCCTGGAGCCGGAGGAGATCCACCTCCGCTACGTGCACGAGTTCCAGGGAATGCCCGAAGATCTGGTCGAGGACAGGGTGTTCGTATACCCATGAGGGGGACCGGCGAATGAAGGGTATCGGTGGTCAGGCGATGACGGAGCTGAGGGGGGAGTACAGGCGCTCCGTCGGAAGAAAGATCATATTCATCGCATCGCTGTTGGTCCTGACCGTACTCCTCGCCGGTTTCGCGATCACGCTGGGTTCGGCCGGCCTCACCATCGCAGAGGTGTACATCGCGATCGCCTCCAGGTTTCTGGACTTCGTCCCCGCACCTGACCCGCTCGCCACCACGGTCGTGTGGGAGCTGCGCCTCCACCGCGTGATATTTTCCATGCTCGCCGGTTTCGGTCTGGGCATCGCGGGTGCGGTCATGCAGGGGGTGCTGAAGAACCCGCTGGCGAGCCCCTTCACGCTAGGCATCTCCTCGGCAGCGACCTTCGGTGCGGCGCTCGCCATGGTGCTCGGCCTCGGTATGGCGCAGGGCGAATACCTGGTGATACTGAATGCATTCGTCTTCTCGCTCCTGGCCACGGCGGGCATCTACAGCCTCTCGCGTTACAGGGGTATATCGGCCGAGAGCATGGTGCTCGCCGGCATCGCGCTCATGTACCTCTTCTCCGCGCTCACCTCCTTCCTCCAGTACATCGGCTCCAGGGAGCAGCTGGCGGAGGTGGTCTTCTGGATGTTCGGGAGCCTCCAGCGGACCTCCTGGCTGAAGACGGGCATTCTCGCGCTCGCACTCGCTGTCGTCGTGCCATATCTCGTGTACCGCGCCTGGGATCTCAACGCGATCAGCCAGGGCGACCAGGTGGCCGCCAGTCTGGGCGTCCGCGTGGAGCGGACGAGGACCGAGCAGATGTTCATCGCCTCCCTCATCACCGCCTCCATCATCGCGTTCACCGGCACGATCGGGTTCATCGGCCTGGTGGCGCCGCATATCACGCGCCTCGCGATCGGGGGCGACCACCGGTTCCTTCTTCCGGGGGCCGGGATGGTCGGGTCGGTGCTTCTTCTCGGAGCGGACAGTCTGGCGAGGACGATCCTCGCCCCCGTGATCCTGCCGGTGGGCATCATGACCGCCTTCATCGGGATACCGTTCTTCCTGTACCTGTTCGTCAGAAGCAGGGAGGGGTTCTGGTGAGACTGGAGGCGCAGGAGATCTCCTTCTCCTACGGGAGTGAGGAGGTGCTGAAAGGGATCGATCTCGCGCTGGAGGAGGGGGAGATACTGGGGCTGGTGGGGCCGAACGGTTCGGGGAAGAGCACGCTGATCAAATGCCTGAACCGGGTGCTGCATCCGAAGGGGCGCATCCGGCTCGATGGCAGGGATATCACGGGGATGTCCACGCGGGAGATCGCACGGTGCATCGCCTACGTGCCCCAGGCCCTCTCGGTGGGCATGATGATGAACGTCTTCGACTTCGTGATGATGGGCCGGCGCCCGCACATCGGCTGGAGCGTGGGCGATCGCGATGTGGAGAAGGTGGTGGAGGCGATCCGTCTGCTCGGCCTCGAGGAGCTCGCCTTCCGCAGAACGACCCAGATCAGCGGCGGAGAGCGGCAGAAGGTGATGATCGCCCGCGCCCTCGCGCAGGAGACCCCCATCCTCCTCCTCGACGAGCCCACCTCCTCCCTGGACCTGAGGCACCAGATGGAGGTGATGGAGCTGGTGCAGAGGCAGGCGCAGGAGAAGGGTACCGGGGTGATCGTCGCGCTCCACGACCTGAACCTCGCTGCACGGTACTGCGATCGCATCGTCATGCTGAAGGGGGGCAGGATCGCCGGCACAGGCAGACCAACGGAGCTCTTCCTGCCCGAGAAGATCCGTGCAGTATACGGGATCGAGGTGGAGATTCACCGGATCGATGGTGTGCCCTACCTCATCCCGATCAGGCCGAGCGGGGAGGCGGCAGCATGAGGGTCGCCGCCGCGATATGGGCGAGCGAACTTCCACTGCTCGTCGAAGCAGCGGCAGAGGCAGGGGTGGAGCTCCACGCAGCGAGCACGTCCAGGCTTAGCGGGCGGGAGGAGATGAACCGGTTCCTGGAGGGAGCGGGAGGAGCGGACGTGATCCTGCTCCACCCGACGCAGGAGCCCTACTGGGACGAGATGGTACGTGCGCTCCCCTGCGGAAAACCGGTCGTCTCCTACGGATTCGACATCTCCCACTGGGCGCTCTCGAACGTCCCGCCGGGCGTGAGCGCGATGGTGAACGCCTACTTCGCCTATGGCGGAAAGGAGAACATGCTTCTTCTCCTCCGCTACCTGGGCAGGGAGGTGCTCGGTCTGCCATGGGAGGCGCAGGAGCCGCTCGCCATGCCATGGGAGGGGATCTACCATCCCGATGCGGATCGCCTCTTTCTTGCGCCTGAGGAGTACTTCGCCTTCAGGCCCAGGAGGCACCGGGCAGCGATCGGGATCCTCTTCTACCGGATCTACTGGGTGAACAGGGATCTCAGGGTGGTGGACGCCCTCATCAGGGAGGTGGAGAGGCATGCGGATGTCATCGCGGTCTTCTCCACCGGTACAGGCGAGAAGGAAGGGGGCAGGCAGGGGAGGGGCGGTACCGTCAGGGACTTCTTCACCGGTAAGGTGGATGCGCTCATCGATCTCCAGTCCTCGCTCGCAGGGGACGATCCCGCCTCCTCGGTGGAGCTCCTGAAGGAGCTGGACGTGCCGGTCTTCCATCCCGTCATGCTCTACTATAGAACACGGGATGACTGGCTGGCCCGCCGCGATGGCATGGGCAGCATGGAGATCGCCTGGTCCGTCGTCGTGCCCGAGCTGCAGGGGATGGTGGAGTTCATACCGTGCGGCACCGCATCGGTGGAGCAGGGTCGCGCCTCCCCCGACTGGCACGACCCGCTGGAGGAGCGGATCGGGCACCTGGTGGAGCGGGTGCTGCGATGGGTGCGCCTGCGGCAGAAGCCCACAGGCGAGAAGAGGATTGCGTTCATCCTGAACAACGCCCCGTGCGCCTCCGTGGAGGCGAACGTCGGGAGCGCGGCGCACCTGGATGCGCTGGAGAGCGTGGTCGAGATCCTGAAAAAACTCAAAAAGGAGGGCTACGATGTGGAAGTGCCCGAAAGCGGGGAGGCGCTGGTGCAGGAGATCATGTCCAGGAGGGCGATCAGCGAGTTCCGGTGGACCTCGGTGGAGGATATCGTCAGGAACAACGGGTACCTCGCACTTGTCGGGCTGGAGGAGTACCAGCGGTGGTTTGATGCCCTGCCTTCCGAATACCGGGAGCGGGTGATCGGTACATGGGGCGACCCGCCGGGGGAGGCGAGGGAGGGCGTACCCGCGGCGATGCTGTACGAGGGCAGGATCGTGATCACGGGCATCTCCCTCGGGAACGCGGTCGTCTGCACCCAGCCGAAGCGGGGCTGTGCGGGTGCACGCTGCGACGGGATGGTCTGCCGCATCCTCCATGATCCGGAGGTGCCTCCCCCGCACCATTACCTGGCGACCTACCGTTACCTGCAGGAGGTCTTCGGTGCGGATGCGATCGTGCACGTGGGCACGCATGGCACGCTGGAGTTCCTCCCTGGAAAGGCAATCGCCCTTTCCGCCGCATGCGCCCCCGATGCCGTGCTCGGCACGCTGCCCCAGCTCTACATCTACAACTCAGACAACCCGCCGGAAGGGACGATCGCGAAGAGGAGGGCGTACGCGGTGCTCGTCGACCACCTGCAGACGGTGATGGCGTCGGGGGGCCTCTACGGCGCCCTGAAGGAGCTGGAGGAGCAGATCGCGGAGTACAGGAGGGCAGGCGAGAGGCATGCCCGTGCCCATGCCCTGGAACACCTGATTCTGGACCGGATCAGGGAGTGCAGCATCGCGGAGGAGATCCGCCTCGACGATCGCCTCGGGAGGGGGGAGTCGATGCAGGTCATTATCGACCAGGTGCACCGTGTCCTCTCCCGCATGGAGGGCACCTCGATCCCCATGGGCATGCACATCTTCGGGAGGGTACCTGCCGGGGAGCGTCGGGCCCGCTTCATTGAGGGGGTGCTCCGGTACGAGGGAAAGGTAAGGGGGCTGATCGCGCATCTTTCGGATGGGGACAAAGACAGGAGGAGGGGAGAGGCAATCACCTCGCAGGAGCCGGATCCCCTGTCGTGTGAGTGGATAGGAGCGCTCCTCGAGGGCCGCGATCCTGCGGAGGCGATGGAGTGTCTGCTAGGCATTCGCCTGGGCGAGGTGGACCGCGGCATGTGCGCATCGGTCGCGGACGAGGTGCGGGAGATCTCCGCGCTTCTGGATGCGACGGACGAGACGGGATCCCTGGTGCATGCGCTGCATGGTGGTCATGTTGAGCCAGGGCCCTCGGGCCTGATCACGAGGGGCAGGAAGGAGATCCTCCCCACCGGCAGGAACTTCTACTCGATGGACCCGTCCTCGATCCCCACGGAAGCGGCATGGCGGATCGGTCGGCGGCTCGCGGAGGCGCTGCTGGAGAAGTACCGTGAGGAGCACGGGGGCCGGTATCCGGAGAACGTCGGGATGCTCTGGATGGCCTCGGACATCATGTGGGCGGACGGCGAGCAGCTGGCGCAGATGCTCTGGCTTCTCGGAATAGAACCGGTCTGGAGCGGCGGGAGGGTGAGTGCGCTGCAGGCGATACCGCTCCCGGTGCTGAAGCGCCCGCGGATCGATCTGACGGTCAGGACGAGCGCGATTCTGAGGGACTGTTTCCCCGCATGCATCGAGCTCCTGGACGATGCACTCCAGCTCGTCGCCGCCAGGGAGGAGCCGGTGGAGATGAATTATGTGAGGAAACACGCAGGAGAGCAGGGGTCCGGCAGACTCCTGAGGATCTTCTCCAGCCGGCCCGGCACCTACGGGATGGGGGTGAACCTTGCGGTCTATGCATCCGCATGGAGGGATGCGAAGGATCTCGCCGATATATTCGTGGAGTGGAATGCATACGCCTACGGGAGAGACAGGCACGGGGCGGACGCGAAGGAGGAGTTCCGTTCGCAGCTGAAGACGGTCTCCCTCACCTTCAACAAGACGGTGACCGACGAGTATGACCTGCTCGGGTGCTGCTGCTACTTCGGCTCCCACGGCGGCATGACCGCCGCCGCGAGGTCGCTCTCGGGGGAGCACGTGGAGGCGTACTACGGGGATACGAGGGAGCGCGACGGGGTGGAGGTCCGCACCTTGGGCGAGGAGATCGCACGGGTGGTGCGGGCGAAGCTCCTGCATCCCGGGTATATCGATGCGCTGAAGGAGCACGGTTATACGGGGGCGGCCGAACTGTCGAGGAGGATCGGGCGCGTCTACGGCTGGGAGGCGACCACGGAGGAGGTGGGGGACCACCTCTTCGACGAGATCGCGAGGACATTCCTCCTCGACGGTGAGATGCGCCGCTTCTTCAGGGAGCACAACCCGTGGGCGCTCGAGGAGGCAGGGAGGCGGCTGCTCGAGGCACATGCGAGGGGGCTCTGGAACGCGAGTGAGGAGGTGCTCGAGGGTCTGAAGGAGGCGTATCTGGAGGTCGAGGGATGGATGGAGGATGAGCGTGCCGGCGATGCGCCGGTGCAGGGCGGTGCGATCGATATCATTACCCGGAGCGAGCGGAACGATCTGGCGGGGACTGAGGGGAGGAGAGAGCGATGATGGAGGGAGCGGAGATCATTCCATTTTCAGCGATCGTCGGACAGATGGAGCTGAAGAGGGCACTGCTGCTGAACGCGATCAATCCGAGGATCGGGGGATTGCTCATCAGAGGGGAGAAGGGCACGGCAAAGTCGACCGCCGTGAGGGCGCTCGCGGAGGTGCTCCCGGAGATCGAGGTGGTGAAGAACTGCCCGTTCCACGCGGATCCCGTTCGTGACAGGGAGTTCTGCATACGTTGCGGCGAATGCGGCGGGAAGGGCAATGCCCCCGGGGTGGAGCGTCGCCAGGTGCAGGTGGTCACCCTGCCGCTGGGCGTGACCGAGGACCGGCTGCTGGGCACGCTCGACATCGAACGGGCGATCCAGAAGGGGGTGAAGGCCTTCGAGCCGGGGATACTCGCCGCCTGCCACAGGGGCATACTCTACATCGACGAGGTGAACCTGCTGGACGATCACATCGTGGATGTCCTCCTGGACGTCGCCGCCATGGGTGTGAACACGGTGGAAAGGGAGGGGATCTCCTTCTCCCATCCCTCCCGCTTCATCCTCATCGGTACGATGAACCCGGAGGAGGGGGAACTGCGGCCGCAGCTCCTGGACCGCTTCGGGCTCCAGGTGACCATTTCGGGCCTGAGCGGTGTGGAGCAGAGAATGGAGATCGTCCGCGTGGTGGAGCGCTTCGAGCAGGACCCTGTCGGTTTCAGGGCGTCCTGCGTGGGAGCGCAGCGCGAACTGCAAGAGCAAATCGCGGGTGCGATTGCCCGGCTGAAGGGCATAACGATGGACGATGGTCTCCTCCGGTACATCGCCAGTGCCTGCAACGAGCTGGGTGTGAAGACCCATCGGGCGGAGATCACCGTTGCGAGGGCGGCGAAGGCGATCGCGGCGCTGGATGGGAGGACGTCAGTGACCGGAGAAGACGTGCGCGAGGCGATGCATCTCGCGCTCCCGCATCGTTTGCGCCGCCGCCCCTTCGAGGACCCCGATCTCGACAGGAGGCGGCTGGACGATCTGATGGATCGCCTGGAGGGCGGAGGGGACGGAGAGGAGGACAGGGGTCCGCGCCATCCGCACGAGGGGCGCCATGAGTATGCGGGTAAGGGAGGCGGAAAGGGTTCACGGAGCGGAAAGGCGAAGGAGCAGGTGATACGGCCCGGGAAGGGAATAGACTCCGGCATGGTGATGAGGTCCCGTATGCTTCCGAAGGGGAAGGAGCGTTATGACAGCGGGAGAAGGGTGGAGGTGGAGACCCCCCTCGCGAGGGGGAGGTACAGGTCGCCGACGGAGAGATCGGAACGCAGGGAGCTCGCACTGGATGCGAGTATCAGGGCCGCCGCGATCCATCAGGATCAGGGAGACGGAATACCGAGGGTGAGGATACGGCTCGAGGACCTGAGGTTCAGGGAACGCTTCGGAAGAACCTCCGCGGCCATCCTCTTCCTGGTGGACGCGAGCGGCTCCATGGGTGCGGAGGGGAGGATGCAGTCGGCGAAAGGAGCGGTCCTCTCGCTGCTGGAGGACGCATACAGGCACAGGGACCGCATAGGCCTGATCGCGTTCCGGGGGGAGCAGGCGGACGAGATACTCCCCTTCACCCAGAGCACAGACCTGGCCGCGAAGCGGCTCGCAGAGGTCCCCACCGGCGGGAGGACGCCTCTCTCGTCGGGGCTCGATCTGGCGCTGAGGCGGTTCGAGCGGGAGCGCGAGAAGCACCCGCACCTGATCCCCCTGCTGATCCTCCTCTCCGACGGGCATGCGAACGTGGGTATGGGCGGGCGGATCGGGGAGGAGCTCCTGGCACTATCGCGGCTGCTGGCAGACAGGGATGTGCATACGGTGGTGATCGACACGGAGGCGGCGCGCAGTGATGTCCTCTCTCTGGGCGTCGGTTTTTGCCGTAAGATCGCGCAGGAGAGCAACGGTGCATATTACAGGATTACTGACCTCGACCCCGGGACCCTCGAGGGGATCGCCCTGACCGAACTGGAGGAGCACCTCCTGGACGCAGCGTGAACGGGCTCTCTTGCGTCCGCATATGTGTGGAGGTGCACCTCCCCTTGAGCGATATACGGGTGATATACGGAAAACACCCCTTCCCCGCTGCAGGCGCAGGCAGTGACAACCGATCTCCAGTGCGTATGTCTCCTTTACTCCTTCCGGTGAGGGACGTGGCATTGAAAAGCCGCCCGTTCACTGGCCTGGCTGACGCTCTTCGGCCATGGTCTCTCCCGCTCCACCCTTCTCCTCCTCGCCGGGTATCACGAACCAGGCGACGAGGTACGCCGGCGGGCTGAACAGAAACGAGAGGGGTTTCCAGATCAGCAGGAAGAGTGAGCCGATGATGTAGATCAGCCTGATCACGGTCGGATCGGTTCCTGCGTATTCACCGATCCCCGCGCACACGCCCGCGAACGTACGGCCTTTCGAGGGGCGGAGAAGCTTCTTCACGACCATGGCACTCCGATCCTTCTCTCACATGAACTTTCACGCACGGAATATTCATTGTTTACATCCGCAGCGTTACGTTAATGCAGTTCCGGCCATATTCAGATCGATGGTACATGTTCATCGGGATCATCTCCGACACCCATGATCGACTCGACATGATCGACGAGGCGGTGAAGGTGCTGAACGACGGGAATGTGGATCTCGTCCTTCATGCAGGGGATTTCGTCTCACCCTTCGTCCTTCCCAGGCTCTTTGCGCTGAAGGCGCCCGTCATCGGGGTCTTCGGGAATAACGACGGAGATCGCGCCCTCCTCGCGAAGAGAGCGGCCGAACGGGGGAACTTCGAGCTCTGCCGTGAATTCGCAGTGGTGGAAGCAGAGGAGAGGCGGATCTTCCTCATCCATGGGGCGGATCCGGAGCTCGCCGACCGTTTCGCCGCCCTCGGATGCTTCGATGCGGTGGTGAGGGGGCACACGCACCATGCCGGGATAAAACGGGAGGGAAAGACGCTGGTCGTCAATCCGGGGGAGGTCTGCGGTTACATCACAGGCCTGTCCTCCATTGCGGTCATGGAGACCAATGAGATGGAGGCGGAGATCATCGAACTCTGAAGGGGATGGGATCGTCTGGAGCCGCCTCCATGGAGAGGGAAGAAAGATCGCCCACCGGGGGGCGGTGGTGGAGCCGCAGATGCGCCATCCATGAACAACCTGAAATACGCAAAATCTCTCCATGATGCGGGGTTTGTAGGGAGAAAATAACCTTTTTTGATGCCCGGTCAGAACAGGAAGCGGTGCGGCAAAGAGATGTCATCGGACGCCCTGGCACCATCTCGACGGTACGTGGCCTGTCATCGGCTCGGAATCACCCCATATTTCATCGCTCATCTCTTCAATCCCAGCCAGACGAGGAAGATCCCGAAGCCCAGGAAGACCGCCGCGACGGGCAGCGGCATGGGTTCGTATCCTGCGATCAGGTATGTGACGATGGCAAAGGCGGCCATCAGGATGCCGAGCCCTATGATAGGCGCACCGCTCTCCACCGGAAAGATCGCACAGGGTTCGATCCTCATGACTCCGATCAGCAGCGTAGATCGTGTCCAACGAGATAAATATACCCATCACTGCCGGGATCCTCGCCGCCGCTGCGAACCGGTGATTCGAGTGACACCTGGATGCCGGACAGGCGAAGAAAGTGCCGATGGCTCGTCGCTGTTCAGGCGGGGGGATCATGAACGCAGGCGATGCTCCTGCACCAGGAGCCGGACACCGACCGCCATGAGGAGGAGGGCGAGAACGAACCAGATATCGATCCGCTCCTGGAGCAGGAGGATCGACAATCCGGCACCTGCGAAGGGTGCGAGGCTGAAGAATGAGCATGCCCGGACCGCCCCCAGTGCACGCATCGCGAGGATGTAGAGGACGATGGAGATCCCGTATGAGACCGCTCCCAGGAGGAGCGCCGCCGCGATCGTTCCAGGCGCCGCTGCCGGCAGCCCCTGTGAGAGCGAGAGCAGCAGGAGGCAGGCGCCGGCGATGACGCCCTTGATGGCGGCGATCTCGATCGGATCCTTCACGGAGAGGATGCCCGTGATGTTGTTGTCCAGACCCCAGAGGATGCAGGAGATGACGACGAGAAGGGCACCTGCGGATATCGCCCACTCTCCCTCGTGCCTGATCGAGAGGAGCGAGGCGGCGAGGGTGAGGATCAGGATCGCAACCCCGAGTCTCTTTCCCGGACGCTCGTGAAAAAGGGCGAACGCAATCGCACCGGTCGCCGCCGCCTCGAAGTTCATCAGCAGGGAGGCGGTGGAGGCGGGTGTCCTCTCAAGCCCGAACATGAGTGCCCCGGGGGCGATCACACCTCCTGCGATGACGGACGCAAAGAAGAGCCATAGATCGCCTCTTTCGAGTGGTTTCTGCGGAGCGATCCTCTCCTTCAGCAGATAACGGAAGGGTATGAGCATCGCGGTACCGAGCCCGCTCCCCAGATAGAGGAGCGAGGCGAGTGCGAGCGGCGTCATGGAGGCGAGCAGTATCTTCGCGAGCGGTGTGCTGAGGCCGAAGAGGATGGCGGCACAGAGTGCGAAGAGAATCCCGTGACCGATCCCCTGCCATCTGTCCACCGGCGGTGTTCTCATGTGCTTTTCATCCCCTGCATCTCTCTCCATAATCGGCATTCACCTTCGATACACGATCATGAGAAGGAACCTGTCCGGATAACTTTTTCGTCCGGGAGGTAAAGAATACGGGCGGAGTCACGCGATATGATCGATATCTGGTCGATCCTCATCATCATCTTCCTGGTACTCTCCTTCATGCCGGCACTGCAGCAGAAGATCGTCCAGATGAGGAGGCTCGGTGTGATCCAGAGGCTGGAAGAGAGCCGCAGGTCCAGGGTAATCACCCTGATCCACCGGCAGGAGACGATGAGCCTGCTCGGCATCCCGATCTTCCGCTACATCGACATCAACGACTCGGAGGAGATACTCCGGGCGATCAGGCTGACTCCTGAGGACATGCCGATCGACTTCATCATTCACACGCCAGGGGGCCTGGTCCTATCCGCCGAACAGATCGCGATGGCGCTGAAGAGGCACAGGGCGAAGGTGACCATCTTCGTGCCGCACTACGCGATGTCGGGCGGCACGCTCCTCTGTCTGACGGCAGACGAGGTGGTGATGGACGAGAACGCGGTGCTGGGTCCTGTGGACCCGCAGCTCGGCGAGTACCCTGCGGCCTCGATCCTGAAGGTGAAGGAGCAGAAGGAGCCGAAGGATATCGAGGACCGGACCCTCATTCTGGCGGATGTCGCCATGAAGGCGCAGCAACAGGTGAGGGAGTTCGTCAGATGCATGCTGGAGGATACGACGGACGAGGAGAGCGCCAAACGCATCGCGACGATGCTCACTGAGGGAAGATGGACCCACGATTACCCCATCACCTTCGAAGAGGCGAAGGCGATGGGTCTGCCGGTGAAGACAGGCATCCCTCCGGAGATCTACGAGCTGATGGACCTCTTCCCGCAGGCGATGCAGCGCCGGCCCTCGGTCGAGTACGTACCTGTGCCCTACCACAGGAAGGAGGAGAGGGGCCCGGGGAAGTAGTGCTATACTCCCCTGCACTGGAGTGGCGGAGCGATCCATTCCGCGTGTTCATCTTCGCAGGTGACCGATGCCAGAGAAGCAGAGAGCGTTCGAGATCCCCAGGAAGACCTGCCGTCTCTTCGGGGTGGTAAAGGCGCTGGGGACCATGAGGAAATGCGCAATACTCGTCCATGGCCCCAGGGGCTGCGTCTATCACATCAACTACATCCTGGGGATGCGGGGGGACCGTCCTTCCGCGATCTACACGACCGCCCTCGACGAGCGCGGCGTGATCTTCGGCTCCGAGCGGGAGCTCGTCCGCGCGATCGAGGAGATCGACCGCACGATAAAACCGGAACTGATCGCGGTCCTCTCCTGCTGCGCCTCCAGCATCATCGGCGAGGACGTGGAGCAGGCGGCGAAAGAGGCGAGGACCACCGCCAGGGTCATCTCCTTCGAGGCCGGCGGATTCGAGGGGGATTTCAGGACCGGCTACAGTGCCGTGCTCTCCAGGATCGCGGAGGAGATCGCGAGGGAGCCAGAGAGGATCGATCCCCGTGCGGTGAACCTGCTCGGGCTGCTCCGCGCAGGGCCAGACCTGCGGGAGCTGAAGGAACTCATGGCCCTCCTCGGTCTGCGGGTGAATGCGGTCCTGACAGCCGGCTCGACACGGGGGGAGATGGAGCGCCTCGGTGAAGCGGCGCTGAATGTCGTGGTCTGCGAGACCGCCGGCAGGGAAGCGGCAGAGACGCTCCGGCGCAGGTTCGGAACCCCCTTCATCGCAATGGAGTTCCCCATCGGTTACCGGGCGACCCGGCAGTTCCTGCGTCGTGTCGCCGATACGCTGGGGATCGAGGCCCCTGACCTGCCTGACGAGGAGCCGGAGGCGGATGTCGACCTTTCAGGCACGCGCATCGCCGTCGTGGGTGGACCGACGAGAACGCTCGCCATGTGCCGTTTTCTGAAGGAACTGCGGGGTTCGCCGGTACTCGTCGTGCTCGATTCCGCCCCCACCGAAGAGGCGATGGACGAGATGAGGTCCCTCGCAGGGAAGGTGCTGCTGGAGCCCGGGCAGCAGGAGATCGTCGATGCCCTTGGAGAGGAGAAGATCGATCTTCTCATCGGAGGCATGCTGGAGAAGCCTCTCGCCGCTTTGCTGAAGATTCCCCATATCGATATCATGCACGGGAGCCAGAAGACCGTCGGACTTCGCGGGCTCAAAAATCTCCTCTCACTCCTCTCGGAACAGCGGAAGAGAGAGGGATGAGGGCGGGTTGTTAAACGAAGCCAGGGCAGAGCAGTCTAACTTCTGGCACCCTCGCGCCACCTGCCCTCTTCAGGGGTTATCTGGCCTCAGAATAAAGATTCAGAACGTCCGTGGGGTTTTCGGGGATGGAGATCTATGTGGGAACCAGTGGATGGTCGTACGGCTGGAACCCGGCAGGGAACCTCGCATGGTACGCCTCCGATTCGGGCCTGAATGCAGTGGAACTGAATGCCTCCTTCTACAGGTTTCCATTCGGGAACTTCGTCAGGAGCTGGCGGCATCACGGGGAAAATCTCCGGTGGAGCGTGAAGGTGCACAGGTCGATAACCCATCACCACAGGTTCGACGACCATGCCCTCGTCATATGGGGGAGGTTCAGGGAGAGGTTCTCGCCGCTCGACGAGCTGATCGATTTCTACCTCTTCCAGGCGCCTCCGCAGTTCAGTGATCTGGAACGGATGGAGGCGTTCTTCGGGGAGATCTCCCTGGGAGAGCGGGGAGCACTGGAGATCCGCGATCGGCAGATGCTCGCAGACGACGATGCCATCGCAATGATCAGGCGGTTCGCCGTTCCGGTCTCCGTGGATTCGCCCGATTTCAGGAACCGCATCTTTGCGGGCAGGAGGGTGTACTGCCGGATGCACGGGAGGGAACGCTGGTACCGCCACGATTACTCCGATCAGGAGCTGGAGGAGACCGCCTGACTGCTTGTGAAGGCGAATCCCGAAGGGATCCATCTCTTCTTTAACAACGACCACAGTATGCTCGAAAACGCAAGGAGGATGATCAGGATTCTCCTGGATCTTGTGCCCCGCTGAGCAGGGTATTATATCACCGAAGGAACCGGCATCGGAGGTACTGTTTTTTACTGGAATGCAGTCGAGGGATCGTAAGCCTTCTCACCCCAAAAGGAGTGCTGATAAACCCGATCGATTGCTTTTCCCTCTCTATCGTTCTCCATGCACCACGGCAGAATCCACCATGCCTGAGGAGCTCCCGGATGGTGGCTATTCGGATATTATCACGACATCCATCGAACCGTCCTCTTTCGACCGTTCCACGCCTGCCGATGCGACTGGAGATGAACCGAAACACCCCCTCGTGGGGTATGGCTGGTGGCGAAAGAGGTCTCTTCTGCTCGTGATGAGACGTGCATTTTCAGGTCCGCATACACCATCGGAGGGGACTGAAAGAACGAATGGCCACATGAGATGACATCTCCGATCGCTCTTCATCGTCGAAGGCATACGCCGGCAGGCTCCCCATATAGAATAGATTCCCATGAGACACAGATCAGAGTGCAGTAGTGAGTAGGAATTGCAAATTCCCTGCCGGCAGTTACGATTATGTATTTTTTGTATATATATTTTGTGTATTGTGATTTCCAGTCTAATCAAATTATATAACCTATTTACTGAATATATCCAAAAAAGTTTATCTTTCAGATTTAAACTGGAAAAATAACACTTGAATCATCGATCGAAATGATTTTCATACGTATATACGGAAAAGGCCATGTTTTTTATCATCTCACTCGAGAGAGCAGTGGAAGGAGGAGATCGTTCGTCCGCTTCCGCGGTTGCTCCCCCCCGTCTACGACCGGGATCATCGATTTTCTGACAATCACACGATCGCACGGTATGGGGCCCCGTTCCGAGGCTGAGTTCGAGCTGGAGAGGAACCTTGAGAGCCTGGATGCGAGCGGCATCACCCGCCGCCCCGGGGCATGCATCGCGGATTGGCTTGCACAGAGTCCGTGTACATCGCCGGTGCGATCGCATCCGTCCTCGCCTTCAGGTCGAGGGTTCACGCCTGCGAACCGATTCGTCGAACAGGAGCAGGATCGGGCGAAGTGATCGAACCTTTTCTGGATGATCGCACAATATCCGCATCATCCTCGTGACAGATAAAATTGAGATGTTTAAAGAATTTTTTTAATAATAATCAAATAAAACATTATTTTATTTGCAGAGAGCCTGATAAACGGAGAGAATTCAGAAATCGGTTTGGCAAGGGGATAATTTTAAATAATATCAGGGTAATAAATAGATCCGTATTACCTGACACGTCTGGCATCGATTCTCTGAATTGTGCCGGGTTACTCTCCACCGAACATCGAATTTCCAGTTTCTGCTGCAGGGGCAGCGAAAAGGAGGTGAACAGGAGTGAAACCGAGATTTATCAACAGGCTGAACCAGATCGAAGGCTGGGAATCACTGCTGTCCGATGCCGAGAGGGAAAAGCTGGAGAGGGTGGAGAGGATCTTCCCCTTCAGGTCCAATGACTACTACCTCTCGCTCATCGACTGGGAGGACAGGGGCGATCCCATCCGCCGGATCGTCCTTCCTGATCCTCAAGAGCTCGAGAATACCGGAAGGCTGGATCCCTCCTCGGAGAGGAGCTACACGAGGCTTCCGGGACTCCAGCACAAGTACCCGCAGACCGCCCTCGTACTTTTTTCAGATACCTGCGGGGGGATATGCCGGTTCTGCTTCCGGAAGCGGCTCTTCCTCCAGAGGGGGAAGGAGGTGGCACCCGATATCGGGGCCTGCATCGCATATATCAGGGCACACCCCGAGATCACCGATGTGCTTCTTTCGGGCGGAGATCCGCTCATGCTGCCCACCGGGGAGCTCGAAAGAGCAGTGTGCATGCTCAGAGAGATCGAACATGTCCAGATCATACGCATCGGCAGCAAGATCCCCGCCTACAATCCGTATCGCATTCTGAACGATCCGGAGCTGATCGAGCTCTTCAGGAAGTATAGCAGCAGGGAGAAGAAGATATATCTGATGACCCAGTTCAACCATCCGAGGGAACTGACGGGTGCCGCGATCAGGGCCCTGGACGAACTGCAGAGGGCCGGGGCGATGCTGATGAACCAGACCCCGATCCTCGCGGGCATCAACGACGCCCCCGAGACCCTCGCCGAACTGTTGCGATCCCTCTCGTTTATCGGTGTCGCTCCCTACTACCTCTTCCAGTGCAGGCCTGCCATCGGAAACCGGTCGTTCACGGTACCGGTGGAGAGATCCCTTCAGATAGTGCAGGAGGCGTTCCGGATGTGCTCGGGTCTGGCGAAGAGGGCACGCTTTGTCATGTCCCATGCGACAGGCAAGATCGAGGTGGTCGGGAGCATGGATGAACGGGTTTTCATGAGATACCATCAGGCCGCCCGGTCCAGGAATCTCGGGCGGCTCATGGCATTTTCGTCCAATCCGGATGCGATCTGGTTTGACGACTACCTGGAGAGCGGAACGGACGGAGCCGGGGATTCTTTCGAATACAGGCCGATGGCATCGGGGGAGGAGGCGGCGATCTGAGGGGTGGAGATATAGGATCTGCCCGCTCGATGTTCACCGCTGCATATCCTGGGTGAGCGGCACCGGCGCCATCCCCGGTTGAACCGATTCAAAGGAGGAGGGAGGTGAGGAAGAGCAGGAGAATGAGGACACCCAGGATCCACACCACCCTCCTGACGAGCTGTTTTGCCTTGTAGTATTCGAAGAGGTCGCGGGGGCCGATCTTCAGTGTGATCGTCGCGAGGATCATCCCGCCGACGAGTCCCACCACGTTCTGGAGCGTGAGCGTCAGCGCTGAGATCGCCCTGACGGGGAGCAGGACGATCACGATACCTGTCACCACTGCGGGAGGCAGCAGGGCGGCTGCGATCGCGACACCCGCAATGCCATCCGGGATCCCCTTCAGGAGTGCGATGATGGTGGCGAACCCGAGCATCACCGCCATCAGGATATAGACCGCGTTTGCACCCAGCCGGCTCTCGATCTCGGGGGTGATCGGGAGGGGCAGGAACAACGAGAGGACGAAGGTGGCGATCAGCGATATGCCGATTATCATCAGCAGCAGGAGACCGACGATCTGAAGGCATTTCCATACCGTTTTGATGTCACCGATGGCCGTGTAGATCACCAGCGCATATATCGGCCCCAGCAGGGGGGAGAGGAGCATCGCCCCGATGATGATCCCCACGTTGTTGATGAAGAGACCGATGAGCGCCACAAGGCCTGCGATGGCGGCGAGCACCACCCTGTCCAGGTCGAATTTGGTATGCGCCTCTGCGGTGGAGACGATCTTCTCGATCAGAGGCTTCTGCTGCGGCAACTCCTTCTCCGTGAACTTCTCCCTCTGCTTCTCCAGGAAGGGCGAAATGACGAAATCGGGTGATATCACCTCGATCACGCGCTTTTTATCGTCCTCGCCCATCGATCTTTTTATATCGTCGATGATCCCGATCCAGAGGGGCCGGGTCTTCTTCGCCCCCTCGTCCATCGTCTCATGGGCCCGGGAAATCATCTCCTCGAGCATCAGGTCGGGGGCAAAGATCGTGATCTTCGCCAGGGGGTCCATCGGCTCGATAAAATAGAGGGTGTCGGAGAAGACATGTTCGATCTTCTCGGCCTCCTCCTTTGGCACGGTGATGATGATCTTCTTCATCGTTCATCCACTCTTTTGGCGGGGATAGATGGGGGCGATCCTGTCGATGGGAGATGGCATATCCGGTTCGGTCAGCTTATTGCATATTCGTTTTGAATCGATTCTTCAGGCGATCTATCGTGTGCAGTATCCAGGCCCCTTTATTCGATAGAGGATTCGATCCGAAAAACAACAGGCATGGGCACCCGGAACGATGGGTGATCAATTTCGGGTTCGCCATGACTTCAGGGCGATCGCATGCGATCTCTATAGTTGTTGTTCTCCAAAAAAAGTTCGGATTACCATTCCTCAGGCTCAATGTTCAGGTGTGGCGTGGAGACATCGGGGGATTGATGGAGCTTCTGTCATCAGTATGTTCAGGGGAATGGGCGTTTTCGTAAAATCTGAATCGGTGCTCATCCGCCGATCGTGCCGTCGACCAGTTCCGCCTCGATGCACTCCTCGCATTCGTGTCCGACCGCATCCCATTCCTCGTCCGTGTACTCTATGTCGGTGAGAAAACCGCAATACTCACAGATACGTCTCCTTCTCGATACCATCTTTTATTCACCACCGTTCCAATATATCCACGAAATATATTTACAACAGGCGTTCCAGTTCTCACGCGATTTCTTTTGTATATCCATTCAATATTTAAAAAATGGTTTGAAAAAATGGGTGAAGATCCGGTCTCCTCATTTCATGACTTTTTCCATCTTCTCCCAGGTTGCTGCATCGAGCGATTTGAGGTTATGCGCAGTCCTCGCATGCTCCGCGATCTTCTTCTTCAGCTCCCAGACATTTGGCGCATTTGCCTCCCACTTGCAGTCCATTCCGAACTCCTTGCACTTGAACGATACCATGCGGTTCACCGGGGGAAAATCGTGTACCGTATTATATACACTTAATCCACCCCTTCTCCGGGTGTGATATCCCGAATTCGTTTTACATACATCCAACTTCCGCATACATCCACCTCTGTGCATTATCCGAGGAACCCTTCAGGAGGCGAGCGGTACCACCATGCATGAGCGGGTTCATCACGTCGCCTGTTGATCATATGCTACAGCCTCATTTAACAGAACAGGGCATTCTTCGGACTTTTATGGGGCTCGACCCGAATGAACCATAGTTCGGAAGTCTGCACTCCACTTCTTTGAAGAATCTCCCGATCTTTCCACCGATCCGAAGGTGATTCACACATACCCTCATGTGCCGAATCCCATGGTATGCCGGAATCTTCTGAAGATATGATCCGCTCTCGACGGATCTCTCGATGGTACGAACTCCGTTTCTCGAAGGGGATCTCCCCCGGTATTTCGTGAAACTCGAATCCAACCCCGGGGACCTGAATCACATACCCGAATCTGCAATCTACTTTGGAATTTCGGAATCGGATATTCAGGAATGTCTGTTGTTGACGATCACCCCATGAAACCCATCCGGACCAGATCATCCAGTACGATTGTTTTGAACCTGGACGATGGAACGAACTAAATTAATCCGGGCGGCAAGGGCATGGATGATAAACGGAATCGTATTCGTCGGGTCAAAGACAGGTCCCCCTGAGATTAGGTCGCCAGGATCTCAGCACTCGATCACGTCGTGATCCGTCCTGCATAGACGATTAAAAATAATGGTATACAGGTGATCGAAGATTCAAAGGTACCCGACCGGCGTTTCAATCAGTTCTCGTTTGCCCGGTCACAATGCAGGATGAAAAATTAAAAATATACAGATCGATGAGTCCATCGGGATGATGCATGACCCTTACTTCTTCTTCACAGCCCCCTCGATCAGGTCCCCGATGAACACTCCGATGATGAAGATGATCACCAGGATGACGATCTCTATGAACACCCCCACTGCTCCCATGACACCGATGCCGAGTCCACCACCGACGAATGTTGCGATGACACCGAATATGATGCCCAGAACGATGCCCACGATCGCTCCGGTCTTCAGCATACCCCATAGATCCTGCTTGCCGGCGGCGAAAAAGCCATATGCAATACCCAAAATCAGAATCAACAGTTCAAACCAAATATCGAAACCTCCATTATAAAAATAGATGGGTACAGTAAAAGAAATATTTTCCGTAGATTCAATAAGATTTCGAGGAAGGATCCTGATAAAAAATACACATCAAAATTTATTGTAATCTCATTCACCTCCCCTGAATTCATCCCTCCCGCCATCTCGGGTTACGTGGGAAGAGTGAAGAGCTATTCAAACGGAGTCCCCTTTTTAACGTATGAGTTGCTCTATTACTTGATTGCATACAGAAACATGCACGTGAATCGGGACGGAACATCATGCGTACACGAGAGACGTTCGGTGTCAGGGAGTAACGGTGCCAGGTAAATGTCTTCCGAAATCTGTCAACGTTCAACCGGTCGTTTCACCCATCCAATTCATGCAGGGAAAGAACCCCCGATCTCGAGCGGATGAATACGAATCTCTGCAATGGATCTCCTCGATCAGAAAAAAAGGTTGAAAGGATATCCATGCCGATTGTTAAAAATAATCATTCGTATTCAGAGAAGGGCATACCGGCTCTGAATATGCTTCCGGGATATTGCTGGTTTTTGGGGATGGTTGCATGACGAAAGGAAAGGAGGATAAAAGTCAGCAGTTTTCGCCACAGGGGAACCCCTGGCTGAACCGTACCGTGTTCGGCGCCGGAATCGCCAGTTTCTTCTCCGATCTCAGTCACGAGGCGGTCACCGTCCTTCTTCCCTCGTTCATGCTCCTGATCGGCGCACCCGTGTACGCACTGGGAATGATCGAAGGCATCAGCGATGGCGCCTCGAGTTTCATGAAACTGTTCTCCGGGCATTATGCGGACAGAATGGGAAAGCGGAAGGGATTTGCTCTCTTCGGCTACCTCTCCACCGCAGTATTCCCCCTATTTCTTGCCATCGCCGCATCATGGCCGATGGTGCTCTTCGGGCGGGTTGTCGGATGGATCGGGCGCGGTATACGTGGACCGCCGCGTGACGCCATTCTCGCGAAATCGGTGGAGGAGAGGCACCTTGGAAAGGCCTTTGGGTTCCACCGTGCCGGTGATACACTGGGGGCGATCGCGGGCCCCCTGATCGCCCTTGCCCTCGTGGGGTCGGTGGGAGTGCGTGAGGTCTTCTGGCTCGCCATCATCCCGGGCTTTTTTGCACTCCTCTCCTTCTGGCTTCTGGTGAGCGAGAAGAGCCCGGCACCCTCAGGTGAGAAGAGGACACTCATCTCCTCCGTGAGGGCACTCCCCGCGAGGTTCATGCAGTTCCTTTCCGCAGTACTGGTCTTCGGCATCGCGGATTTCTCTCACACACTCCTCATCGCGTTCGCCATCGTCAGCCTGACCCCTTCGCTCGGGTTCGTATCCGCCACCGCGGCGGGTGCAGCGCTGTATGTGGTCAGAAACATCGTCTATGCCATCGCCTCGTACCCCTTCGGCGCTCTGGGGGACCGGTTCGGCAGATGGACGATGCTGATCGGGGGGTATTCGATGGCGGTCGTCGCATTCCTCGGTTTCATCGTGTCGCCCCCCGATCTCATCCTCTACGGCATTCTCTTTGCTTTATGCGGTGCATTCATCGCCGCCGAGGACACCCTGGAGAGTGCGGTCGCAGCGGAGCTGGTCGAGGACAGGTCACGCGGTCTCGGGTTCGGGGTGCTCGCCACCGTCAATGGAATCGGAGACCTCGTCTCCAGCATCCTCATGGGACTGATCTGGGCATTCGTCGGATATACTGCCGGATTTTTATTCGCAGCCATCTTCGCAACCACCGGCATGCTGCTATTGATCGGGGTGCATGCGAAGGATCCTTCCCGACCGGAACCGGACAAATAGGGTCCTGAGAGGCGGGCGGATACACGATACTACGGATCCTTTCTAGGGAGAAGCCGGATGCCAAGGATGAGCCGGATGGAGAGACTCAACCGGCAATCGCCATTCACATCCCAATACCCCGAGAGGGCCGCATAAGCCGGAATCGCTCACAGGAGTACCAGCGGCATATGATGATGACAACCCCATTCACTCTTCGCCTCCCAGAGAGGACATTCGACCCCTCTTCACGCGAATACCATCGCCATCTCGGGTTCGAATGAAAATACTTTCCGGTATGATCGGTTCACCACTATCCCCGCAGGAGGGCGCTCCTGTATCCTGCCGCTCATGTCCTCCTCCTCTTCTGGCGCTCCTTGACCCTCAAATAGATGACCTTTGCGGGTGAATTTCTGATCTGCCTCTCGTCTATCTGAAATAGCTCGGTTGCCGTCACCAGATCCTTCAGTTTTTTGAACCCGTACATCCTGGAGTCGAAGTCCGGGGATTTGTTGCTGATATTGTTGCCCACATCCGCCAGATTTGCCCACCCATCCTCATCCGAGCAATCTTCGACCGCTGAAATCAACAGATTTGCGAGGCCCGTATCCTTCTTCAGATCCTTGATGGGTTTGATGATCTTACGCTCTTTCTGGATCTCATCCGGTTCCTCATTGAACAATTTGGATTTTCGGAGGATCTCCGTGTAAATGAATTTGTCGCACGCCCTGACGAACGGTTTCGGCGTCTTCTCCTCGCCGAATCCATAGACGATCACACCGGACTCCCTCAGCCTCGTCGCGAGGCGTGTGAAATCACTGTCGCTCGAGACGATGCAGAACCCATCGAAGTTTCCTGTGTAGAGGAGGTCCATCGCATCGATGATCATCGCGGAGTCGGTGGCGTTCTTCCCCTTCGTGTAATCGAACTGCTGTATCGGCTGTATGGAGTAATTGAGGAGTGTCTCCTTCCAGGGCAGAAGGTTCGGGGACGTCCAGTTCCCATAGATCCTTTTCACGCTCGCGACGCCGTACTTCGCAATCTCCTCCAGCAATCCCTCGATGATGTCCGGTTGTGCGTTATCGGCGTCGATGAGCACTGCCAGTTTCTTCTGTGTATCGATCGCATTTTCAGACCGCACGGTCATATACTCTCTACCATCTATTGCATTCTTTTATCTTAATCAACTATCGAATAATACAGCTGTTTTTTCCCCTGCCGATTGGATATGAATTTTTCAGGGTACCTATTCCTCCCGTCCGTCGCGATAAATTACGTTCTGGTCGTATGGAAAATGCCAGGAAGAGAATGCATCCCCATCTCTCTCTGGCATGAATGAATGATGGGAAGTCCGTTTTGTATCTTTCTCGGGTACGTTGGGCGGATTCATTCGACAGTATCCCGAGGTATATATAGGACGGAAAATAATTGAACGGTGAGATGAAAGGAATCAGGATCATCGATCCCTCCGGACCTTTCTGGGATTGCTGGGACGATGACTAATTCAGGGTGCAAATTATCACTTTTAGTACACTCCTGGTCATTTATTTCATCGTTCATTTATTTGTATATGCAGATATCTGACCCATTTCAGATGCCCCATTTGACGCTTTTTTGACCTCTTTCTATCAATGGTCACCCATTCGGACCTCGAAGAGATCTAGGATAATACATCCATTATAAAAAAGGATGGGTCATACTCACCTGCAGTCTAGCGTTCTCTCTTCTCTTCAGGCAGAAATCGAAGGCACTTCGGAGGAAGGGACTGTATGATAATATAAAGGATACCAAGCGAGGAAATTGCGTGAATAAAAATTGATTCTCCTGCCAGTGGACAAGGAAGGTCGAATACGGATTCTCACCGTGTGTAATATGATGCTGCTATGGAGCTGCGGTACTTTAGGATCAAATCCGGTAAAACTCAATACACAGTTGTTGGATAGGTGAATTGGACCCTATTATCTCACCGCGCGGCAATTGGTGCCCCTAGATCATTATTTATTCTAAAATTGCTCCTCGGTAATAAATTTATACTTTAAGGAATTTTATTAAAAATTTTTATAAATGATAAATGTGCAATTTATTTTATGGGAATTTTCGATTTCGATATAAAACCACCAACTAAGAAACAAAGGAGACGGAGGACAATCCGAAATAATCAAGCGAGAGGGAGAGCAGCGGAAGAACAAGCGATGATGAAAGACAGGTTAGCTGGATATGAGGTAGAGAGAACTGGGCGTGGCCATGACTATGTGAGAAAAGAACGTAATTTATTCACCGGAAAGGTCACGAAGACAGAATATGTTGAAGTAAAATCGTCAAAAACTGCTCCATTATCTCCACTGCAAAAAAAGACCAAAAAGAAAAAGAAAGGAAATTATAAAGTTGTTAGAGAGGATCCGTTTTTCTTCTAACCTTCATCATTTTTTTCGCTTGTAGATGCCTGTAATTTGTCCCTTCGGTCTGTTAGCTGAATCCCTTTCTGCAATTTTCATATATTTATGTGTCTTCGTGTTGTGAATTCGCTTTGTTGCCATGGGAAAATAATAAACATTTGCCATGATAAAACTTTCCACATCGAAAAATGTTTGAATTGTCGGTTATTTCCAATAAAATTCTCGTAACCGTTTTACATCGATATTATTTTCTTTTAATTGCTGTCGAAATATTCACTTATGGAAATACCGGAAGGATAAACCAATATTTTTTTAACTGAAGTATTGGGGCCTGCGACAGCGGTAGAATATCGATTTATTTGATCGATTGCTGCTTGATTAATCGATTGTTCATCTTTGACCTCACACACAACCCTCTGTATTTTTCCGCGATATCGTCTTGCACATTCAAAATCGGGTTTATTTTGTCCGTGAGGCCTTTGTTCATGAATCTCCCACTTATTGCCTTTCGGAAAATTTTTCCTTAGAGTTCCATCGCTTTTTCGGATGGATTCTCGATTCCAATTTCTGATTTCTGTAAAATTGTTCTGATTAGTTCTGTTTGTTGTAAATTTGAGCTCATACCAGTTTATTTAGGTTATATGATGAAAACGGATCCGAATTCCCTTTTTTTTAAGATCAAGTTTACTTATATTCAAACAAGGTTATTGTCCCCTTTGAAGGCCACATCATGAATCATCAAGACCTTTGTTGATTTCAGATTCAGATCCATGATACCGTACGCCCTTGATGGG
>JARYLJ010000019.1 GCA_029907705.1 Methanomicrobiales archaeon | reverse complement strand
CGAATCTATGGTGTACTATACTCGCTAAAGGAGAGCGTATCCCTTTCAGCCGATCCGGTTCGTAACAGAAATCCATCCAAGATCGATCGATGGAGTGGTAAAAATGGCACCCTGTGCAAACGTAAACAATGGTTCCGGAAGTTCAATTATCTCTCTGCACCGAGAAAAAGAGGGAGATGCCTCCGCGAGAGTACCTCGAAGGGACCCGCATCCGTGATTCTGAGACGGGGGATGACGGAGAGTGCGAGGAAGGATAGGTACATGAACGCGTCCTGTATACCGTTTAACCTGCTCACCTCCTCCTCGAGTTCCTGGAGCAGGGGAATTAATTCCTCGCTGGTCCGACCAGACATGAGGCCGGCACATTCGAGCGGGAGGATATGGACCCCGCTGCTGTTTGCCACGGCCATGCCGCCGTTCGCCTTCACCACCTCAGAAATCGCTGATCTGATCGAACGGTCGTCCGCTCCCACGGCGACGATATGATGTGCGTCGTGTGAGACACTGCTCGCAATGGCACCACCCGCCAGGCCGAATCCCCTCACCAGTCCGATGCCGAAGCGATTCTCTTTGTAACGGTTGCAGACGACCGATTTGAGGATATCGGCGTCCGGATCGGGAAGGTCCTCCCCATCGAC
Source organism: Methanomicrobiales archaeon (assembly GCA_029907705.1). Lineage (GTDB taxonomy): Archaea > Halobacteriota > Methanomicrobia > Methanomicrobiales > JACTUA01 > JARYLJ01. Next base: position 39,176 of record JARYLJ010000019.1, on the reverse strand, counting down.
ATCCAGCACGAGGTGATCGGTGACGATCTGGCCCCTGACGAGGCCTATGACATGCGCCGGCCCATGCCCCACTATGCAAAGGTCATGCAGTGAAGGGATCGTTGTATCGATCTTATGCACAACGATGCGCGGTCTGACAGAAGCGATCCCGGTGATCTCCCTCCCCCTCCTGAAAACCCTGACCGGCCTGATCTCCTCTCCATCACCGAGTACGCAGAAATCCGCGAGCCTTCCCGGTGTGATTGCACCCCTATCATGTAGGCCGAATCGTTCTGCAGGCGACAATGTCGCCATTCTCAGGGCCAGTTCAGGCTCGCAGCCGAACGAGATCGCCTTCCTTATGCAGTCGTCCACCGAACCCTCGAGGTGCAGCATCTTCGCCGTCCTGTCATCGGTGGCAAAGCACCAACGGGAGATCGCGCATGCATGGATCAGGGGAATCAACTCCCCGAGATTCTTCTCCGCTGTCCCCTCCCGCGCGAAGATGAACATCCCCTTCGCAAGCTTCTCCGCCGCCTCCTCTGCACTGGTGGATTCGTGGTCGCTCTGGATGCCTGCGCCTATGTAGGCATCGAGGTCTTCACCGCTCATCAGGGGTGCATGACCATCCACGATTTCGAAGAGTCCGATCTTCTCGAGTAGATCCCGATCTCCCCTGAAGAGAGAGGCGCTGTCCATCACCTCGCCCAGTCCGATTACCCCTCTCCTCCTTCTGAACCTCATCAGATCGCGGGCGCCGAGCACTGCGCCACCCAGATCCTCTGGAGATGCGGGCACAGAGGAGGGGAGCATGAAGAGAATATCCAGGGGGGCTCTCCTCCCCTCTTTCAGCATATATTCCAGCCCCTCGACTCCCAGCACATTCGCAATCTCGTGCGGGTCCGCCACCACCGTCGTGGTACCACGACGAAGCACCAGACGGGAGAACTCCACGGGTGTGAGAAGGGAGCTCTCGATATGGACATGGGCGTCGATGAACCCCGGGGTGACGCGTGCCCCCCTCAGATCGAGGGTCCTCTTCGCGCTCACATGCCCGACCGAGCATATGTGGCCACCTCTGATGGCAAACGATGCCTCCTCCCACGAACAGGTGAAGGGGTTGAAAAGGTTGCAGTTGTGGACGGCCAGATCCGGGGGTCCCCCCCCTATCGTTGGTGCGGCGATGGATCTCCTCCTCATTCGACGGTCAGATCCCTGATTACACGCGCCTTGCTGTCGCCGTCCACGATGATGTAGATATAGACCTTGTAGTTGCCGGGCTCCAGCGTCACGGGGATCCCGTATTCAGCGGCTCCCGATTTGAATTCGATGAAATCCGCCCTTCTGAATACATTGTACTGATGAAAGTTCCTGATCTGATCGACGGTCACCTGCAGGACCGCCTGTTGCGTCACATCTTCGTTCGTTGCCTGAATGAGCAGGGTCTGATTGTGATACCTTACCTGGCCGATAGATGCAGAGACACAACCGGCGGTAACGCCGAGCAACAGGATAACGAGGATCAGGAGGGGGCTGCCTCTAATACGCATCATCTGAATGTGAATCCTTCTGGATTTAAAATATGCGGTTCTTTCCTCTCCGGTTACACAATGCTCCACCTGATCCGAGCAGAGAAGATATGAGTACGGTGGATCTGATCGAGCAGATCGATACTTACCTGGGGCCGATGCACCTCGGGCTGCCCATAAATCCCTGTGAATCAGCGCAGCATATCACATATTTTTTGAGGACGATACCGGATCTGCTTCAGGATGCCACCGATACCGAACTCTTTTTGGATGAGCTGCTTCTCCCACAGTGGTCCCCTGCTCCCGTTCGTGAAGGAGAGCCTGAGGCGATACAGAGGGATCATCCTCATTCCGGGATCGAAAATATCGTGAATAGCGCAGGCGCTGACGGAACAGATGGCCGTGAACGCAACATGCCCTACTGTACGGGTTCCGATGCCCCACCGAGGGTGAACCGATGCGTCAGCCCTCCTATCGCCCTCCTGGCCCCATTGTTTCTGCCAGAGGTCGTCACCACCGGGATGGGACCTGATCTAATTCGCCTCTTGGACGCTCACTCTGATCCGGCAGTTTGACGAAATACAGTCTTCTGAGCACCATCGTATCCAAACCCTGTGTACTGCTCAAAAGGTCCAGCTCATCGAGAGAATTGCCCCAAAACAGGAATATTTCACGGTTTCGTCGTGAATCCTACCCACTTTATTGTGAAACAGATGGCGCCAGACGGTGATCAGCGCACCTTTTCCACGATCACACGGACCGTATCGCCTGCAACGAATCCATGCCCCTTCGGGACATCGATATTGAACCAGAGGGAGTCAGGCCTCTTCTGCGTCTCGTCCTGCGACATCAGGCAGTCCTTGTATTCGTTCACGTTCGCAATGAAGTCCAGTCTTCCCTCAATCTCTATTCTTTCAGGCATGATGCAACCCCGTCAACGACGATGATTCAGGAGGTGTTCGGGAGGACCATCCAGGTGGTACTGTTCGAATAGCTCCATGGCACGATCCTCAGCTCCCTGCAGGTCTCCACGAGTATTCTCAGGTTAGTCCCGACCTCCTTGGAGGAGAGGCCCAGATCCTTCGCGATATATTTTGATTTGAAATAATGCTTGCCTTTCATGATGCCGTCAGAGAGATAAAGAACGATCCTTCTCTGGGTCTCCGAATAACTCTCCTTCAATCGTGACTTTACAGACATAGGCCTGTCCCTGATTCCTTTAGTTCTCGCAAGAATAATATATATTACTATTTATTAAGGCGAAGTATCTGAAAATGCCGACATGGGGACGGCATCCTCATAACTTTCGCGATCACCTTGCTTTTCTGGGGCGAGCTGCTCCCTATACGTGCTGCACTGGCAACCCCTCCCATATACAAATCGGGTTAACCGCATGAAAAGAGCCATGGGGGCCTCCAGCTACAGTGTTCGCGAATCCGCTCAGGATACCGAACGAGAATCAGGGGCGCCGGAGCGGCAATGGCATGGCGAAAAAGAACTCTCCTGGGCATTCAGGGAGGTATGCCCTACCTGATCTGGCTCGGAAAGTTACAGGCTACGGCATGAAGGGAGTGATTGCCACGAATCGATACCCATCCCCCGGGGAGGTCAGCGGCAGGGGCCCGTGAAAGACGCCTCGATGGGTACATCCGAGATCTTCGTTATGAGGCCCTCGATCACCTTCTCTCGCATCCCCTCCACAAACTTCACACTCCCCACGACAAGATGCCCCCCTCCGCTCACACCACCGCCCAGGATCTCCTGCCGCAGCTCCCTCACCATCTTCGGCAGATTCATCAGCACGCCCCTCGATCTAAGCACGGCGAAATCAGGTCCGAAACCGATGCTCACCACCGCTCTGTCCGGGTGTAATCTGCAGAGGCGATCGTGAACTTCGCCTGACGTCTTGCCGGGCGGTGGAAAGGTGAATTTGTGGGCGAAGAGCTCCACATCGAAGAGGAAGAGCATCGCACCATTTTTCAGTATTCTGGTCACCACATGCGGCATCAGTGCCGCCATCTGGTCTTCGATTGCACTGTTCGCCTGCTGAACGAGAATGCGGACGAGAGCCCGCTGGTTCTCCCTCTCGTTGCCAATATTGAGGATATACTTCACGATCTCCCGCCCATCATTGAACCTGAGCCAGAACTGCTGATAATCGATAGCAAGTGCCATGTCCTTGCACTCCTCCTCGGTGAAATCAGCCTTCACGAGATCGAGATACCGTCCACGTTCTTTCGCCTCACTCCTGTCCCCGACGGCCGAGATGGCCGGAAGGTGCCTGATGCGATCGGTCACCTCCGGATGGATCATCCGTGCGATCTCCGTTCCGAGCATGCCTGTGGTGATGCCGAAGTCCCCGCCCGCACGATACGGATTCACATGTGCAACCAGGAACTGGTCGATCACCTCGTCGGGGTGATGATGATCGATAACGACGACCTTCAGATCTAATGTTCGTGCGATCCGGAGCGAGGGTTCGTCCTCCTCGGTCGAACCATTGTCGACGAGGACGATCAGGGGGATCTTCTGCCCGTACCTCACCGCATCCTTCAGGGCGTAGTCCAGATCCCTCGTGATATCCTCCAGTTCATAGAAAGGTGCCTTTGAGGGGGATCTCTTCACCATGAAATATTCTGCCTCGAAGTCTCCGGTATTCTCCCTGATGATGGAGGTGATCGCCTGTTCCAGTGCGACCGCCGCGCAGATCCCATCCGCATCAGCATGGTGGCGGATCACGATGGGGACAGATTCGAGTATCGCCCGGCGGATAATCTTCGCCGCCAGGCGCATCTGGGGCCTCAATCTCTCCAGCACCTCGCTCTCCACAAGGAATGGAAGGTCCGCGGGTTCTGCGCGCCTCTCTATGGCCTGATCCACCATTCCATGAACCTTTTCCGCCTCCTCCCCTGAAAGTACCGCGAGCGAAGACACCTCCACCTGTACCTGGTTGTTCCGCGTCATCACCTCGCCTATGATTCTCACCGCATCGTCCAGCTGCACCTCCGGGTACGCCCTGACGCCGGCCTCCACAAAAGCAGCGGCATTCGCGATCGCAGACCCATCAGAGACGATGAAGATCGTGGGCCCACCCGTCTGCTTGATCTGGGAGACGACACCCTCGATCCTGATCATTCTGCCGATATTCTGACTCAGTTCATTCAGACTGACCGTCGCCGCTTTCTTCACCACCATCTCCGTGTGGTATATGGAGGGTGTCACCTCCTCGAGATCGATGTTCCCATTGCTCCTGATCGAGATGACCTTCACCAGAATCGGATCCCGCTCGCTGTGCCTCCTCTTCAGGTTGGTCCTGTGCACCAGCCCCTTTACACTCTCGTTCAGCTGGACGAAGACACCGAAATTGGCAAAACCCTGAACTCTCCCGATATATATCTTGCCCTCTTCGACCTCGGTATTCGTGCAGCCCGCACTCAGATGATATACGATAATCTCCCTCTCCATTCTCGTCCTCCAGGCACCAATATCTTCAAATCTCCTGGATCAGGTCCAACCACGCACTCTCGCCTGCTGATTCTTTGCCAAAACAGAAAATGCGCGTGATGGCATGAAAACCCTCTCCTCCTATCCCTCTTTTTAGCCATAAAACGAAAGATATCCAGTTATTAAATGGGCGATCGTCTTTATCAAGGTATAGTTATTGACCCTCTGGCATGCCTGAGCGATACGGCCTCATCGATCCCTGAAATGGATCTCCAGCATCGTCAGATCCTGTGGTGTCCGCACATCGCCCGGGAAATACTTCCTTGCATCCCTCGTATGCGTGCCTGTGGTCGTGTAACGCGAGGATATATGGACCAGTGTGAGCATCTTCGCCTGAAGGTATGCAGCGGCCTGACCCGCCTCCCCTGCGGTGGAATGAAATGCCTCTCTGGCACGCTCGATCTCTCCGTCATCGAATGTCGCATCGTGTATCAGGAGGTCCGGCTCCAATGCTGCGGGACCATAATGCGTGAAAAAGGGTCTCGTGTCGCCGGAGTAAACGATCGCCCGGCCCGGTCTCTCCGGGCCCAGGACGTCCTGTGGCCTGATCTCGATCCATGCATCACCTCTCGCGATCCTGACGCACTCGCCCCTCTGTAGTCTCCCGAAGAGCGGTCCGGGAGGGACGCCAAGTTCGATCGCCCTTTCTCTGTCGAATCTTCCAGGACGTGCGTCCTCTCTCAGCAGATAACCGAGGCAGGGCGTGTTATGCTGTGCCGGCAGTGCCTCCACATGGTAGCCTCCGAACTCCACCCTGTCTCCCGCCGAGAGATCCCTGCCTTCGATAGGAAACCGAGGCCTCAATGGACCTATCTGGTTTAAAGAAACGATGAAGTCACTGCATCCTCTCGGACCGAATATCTCCAGAGGTTCTACCCTCCCCATGAAGGAGAGCGTCTGGAGCAGACCGAAGATCCCGAGGAAGTGGTCTGCATGCCAGTGGGTGATGAAGATCGCATCTACGACGAACCCGGTCTTTGCCCTCATCATCTGCTGCTGCGCACCCTCGCCGCAGTCGAAGAGGAGGGTGTCCGATCCCCTTCTGATCATGATACATGGGGGGTTCCGTGCGGTGGATGGCATTGCACCGGCGGTGCCGAGAAAATGGACATGAAGCGTCTCCCCCGTCAACGGAACCACCCTTTGATTGCCTTCAGACTCCGTCCACCGTCGACCAAACTCCTCCCCTCCACCACGATAATGTGTGCATATGCACTCCTCACCATACGACCTGCATAATCCCAATCGATATTCCCTTCTCCGATGGGTAGATGCTCATCATTGAGTCCATGGTTGTCATGCAGGTGGAGGTGGCTCGCATGCCCCAGCACCTGCAGGAAATCCCTCACCCTCCCCTCCATGTTTGCATGCCCCAGGTCGAAGGTGAGGCCCACCCCATCGATGCCGTCCACGGTGCCGAGCATCTCCTCGGGCCGACGGCACAGGAACTCTCTCGGCCCCCCCATGTTCTCCATGCACGCCTTTACACCCACCTCCTCTGCACATCTCCCAATCTCGATCAGCGCCTCTCTCTGCGATTCCCATGCCCTGGAGGGCATCAACTTTCCGAGAGGCGAGAGATAACCGGGGTGGAAAGTGACGAGTTCCGTGAACTCCGAGCTTCTCTCGATGCAGAGACAGACCTGTCTGACGGACTCCCTCCAGATCGGGTGATTCAGGGACGCGAGGTTCAGATCGCTGTAAGGTGCATGCACGGTTGCGTTGAGGGAGAGGCACCCGAGCGCCTCCCTCACCGCGATGAAGTTCTCCTGGTGATCGAAACGATAAGACCCGTCTGCAACGATCTCCCATCCATCGAAGCCCGTTTCTTCTATCCCGGAGACCCATTCAATTGAGTCCCAGACCTTCGATGATGACGAGAAGAAGATGCGGTTGCTCATACCGCATCCCTCGTGAGCTCCTCCATCATCTGTCTCGCCAGGGCCCTGAACCTTCCCAGATCCTGTTCATTCTCGACGATACAGTCTGCCATCGCCATCGCCCGGGCGAGGCCCCAACCCTCCTCCCGGTCATCACGCATCTGCAGTTCTTCTGCCGCCCTTGCATCGTCGGATCTCCCGCGTTCCATCAGACGTTTCATCCTCGTCGCGAAGGAGGCCTTCAGCCCGATGAGATGGAAATCTTTGAATCGGCTTCTGAAGACCTCCACCTCCCTGTCGCTCCTGATACCGTCCACCAGCACCACCGGCGCCCGTTGACGTTCGATCAGGGGGATACAGAGACGGGCTACGATATCCGAACCATATTCGGCTCTCAACCTCTGTGCGGTCGTCCCCAGATTGAGGTCGGTGAGGGGGATCCCCTCTGCCTTCACCGCCTCCCTGATCGCATCGCCCATCACCACGACGGGAATGCCCAATTCGTGAGCAATACGGGAGAATTCACCCTTGCCGCTTGCCGGATAGCCCACGACTCCGATCACCCTGATACCCGATCTCCCCCCTATCCCTCGTTCTGATCTTCACATATCTGCCGATACCGTCCGCAATCCTCATCAGATCCTCGCACGTGAGCGGCGGTATCTTCCCCTCGACTCCCTGCTGAAGGACGAGGTTGACACCCTCGGTCTCCCTCGAAATGTATTTCACCTCGTCCTCGTAGCCGGCAAAAAGGGTGACCACCACCTCGAACTCACGGATTTCGTGCTCTTCCAGCGCCCTCCTGCAGATACCCAGGGATCTCTTCACACTGGACGCATATCTCCTCTTCAGGAGGTTATCGTACCTCTCCCATCGTGCCTTGATGTCGAGGGAGATCTTATCCACCAGACCATTATTTATCAGTTCCTGAATCGTCTCGGGATACACCCCGTTCGTCTGCAGTCCGACGAGCAGCCCCAGCTCTCTCGAGCGCCTGGCCAGCTCGAGAAGCGCCTCCCGCTGCATCGTCGGTTCGCCGCCAGAGAATACCACTCCGCTCACCAGAAGGCTTGCGCCTCTCACCATATCGATGATCTCCTCTGTGTTGCGGTAGTCCTCACCATCCTGGATGGCGCGGTTATGGCAGTAGGAGCAGCGTACAGGGCAACCGCGGAGAAAAACGGTGCACACGGCCATGCCGTACCAGTCCACCGTGCTCAGGGGAATGAATCCTCCGAAGTTGACCCTCAAAAAACCACCAGTCAAGTAAATTGTGGGGATGAATTTTATTGAATCTATTGTATAGACACATAATAAAGTAAAATTGACAAAAATTAAACAAATTTACTTGAATAGAAAACAAGCAAAATTTATTGGCAAAAGGTAAAAACAAGTCTTTATCAGGTCTTTTTCTCCATAATTAATCATGGGAATGATCGAGGAGGCAAGGCGCGGTATCGTCACGGAGGAGATGCGTGAGGTCGCAAAGAGCGAGGGTGTCAGTGAGGATTTCGTCCGGAGGGGAGTGGCAGAGGGCCGGATTGTGATTCCGGTCTCTCCCTACAGGGAGGTGAAGATCTGCGGGATCGGAGAGGGTCTCCGCACGAAGGTGAATGCCTCCATCGGGACATCCACCGATATCGTGGATCTGGAAATGGAGGTGGAGAAGGCGAGGCAGGCAGAACTGGCAGGCGCGGATACCCTGATGGAGCTCTCGACCGGCGGAGATCTGGTCGAGATCAGAAGGCGCGTGATCGGGTCGACCCGGCTCTCTGTGGGCAGTGTGCCCCTTTATCAGGCATTCGTCGAAGCAGCGCAGAAGAAGGGCGCGGTCGTCCATATGGACGAGGACGATCTCTTCAGGATCACGGAGGAGCAGGCGAAGGCCGGTACGAACTTCATGGCGATACATACCGGCATCAACTTTGAGACCCTGAAGAGGCTGAAGCATCAGGGGCGCCACTGCGGCCTCGTATCGCGCGGTGGGGCGTTCATGACCGCATGGATGCTCCACAACGAGAAGGAGAATCCGCTCTATGCGGAGTTCGACTACCTCCTCGAGATCATGAAGGAGCACGAGGTGACGCTCTCGATGGGCAACGGCATGAGAGCCGGAGCGGTGCATGATGCCACCGATCGGGCGCAGATCCAGGAACTCCTCATCAATGCGGAACTCGCCGACATCGCACACGATGCAGGTGTCCAGACGATCGTAGAAGGCCCCGGGCATATCCCGGTCGACGAGATCGAGGCGAACGTCGTCGTTATGAAACGGGTGACGAACCGGAAACCCTTCTACATGCTCGGCCCCCTGGTGACCGATATTGCACCGGGTTATGATGACCGCGTCGCGGCCATCGGTGCGGCTCTCTCGTCTGCGGCAGGCGCGGACTTCATCTGCTATGTCACACCCAGTGAACACCTGGCGCTACCCACGCCCGAAGAGGTCTACGAGGGGGTGATCAGCGCACGTATTGCCGCCCATGTGGGAGATATGGTCAAACTGAAGAAACGCGAGGGGGACCTGGAGATGGCCCATGCGAGGAAGGAGCTCGACTGGGCGAAGCAGTTTGCCCTCGCGATAAACCCGGCACGTGCGATGGAGATCAGGAGGCAGAGGTTACCGTCCGACGCGCAGACCTGCACCATGTGCGGAGATTACTGCGCCCTGAAGATCATCAATCAGCACTTCAAATTCTGAGCGCCAGTAAAAAAAAGAAGGGGATGCCCCTGCCTCCGGTTCCCCCGTTCTCCTCCGCCTTTATGGCATCCCTTCACTCATGGATCAGATGAATGGTCAGACTGATGGGTTCGGGCATATCGGATGGAGAGGAGCAGTCGGTCTGGAGAGGGATGAGCATTCATTCGGATAAAAATTCACTCAGAACAGAGGTGAAGAGAAGACGCGCGGCATTCTCGCATGAAGAGATGAGGGAGATGAGCTGTATCATCGTGGAGAGGCTCGCCCCCCTCCTCGAGGAATTCACGACGATCATGGTCTACGCCTCAAAACCAAACGAGATCGACACGAGCGGACTGATTCGCCGCCTCCTCGGGGAGGGGAAGCGGGTGGTGGTGCCCATCATCGTGAGGGAGGATCGCACTCTCAGGCTCTCCTACCTCGAGGACCCCTCCATCCTCGTGGTCAGCACCTTCGGTGTGCCCGAGCCGATCGGGAACGAGATAAGGGCAGATCCCCGGGATGTGGAGGTCGCCGTCGTGCCGATGCTCGCCTATGACGCATCAGGCAACCGACTGGGATACGGTGCCGGCTATTACGACAGATTCCTGCAGAGATATCCGCATATCATGAAGGTGGGCGTCTGTCTCTCCTGCCTGCAGGTATCGAGAATCCCCTCGAACGAGGACGACATCAGGATGGATTATATTGCAACGGAAAGCGGGATCATCGATTGCAGAGGGAAACAGGGAATTCCATTGACGGAGGCGGGATGAGTCTCTCCATATGCAGGCGCCTTATCCACTGCCATATTTCGAAGCATCAGCACCGCGAAGAGGACGAACCTGACCTCACATGCGTCCTGTATTTACATCCGGAACCACGATACTCCTGATCAATACCATTAGGGAATGGGGGATTGACACATTAGGCGTTTTTCAATGATTTTTCAGAAAGTCAACTATCCATTGGGCTCGGGACGAACCGCAGTAAGAAATGAGCCATTCCATAGATAACTTTAAATATTAATTATCACTAACTTTTAGTAAATATTATTTCCAAAGGAGTCACAGAATGGCCGAAAAGAACAGATACGAAGTAACCGTGAAGGAGGCATATCACGAGGATGCGGGCCGGGGAATCGCCAGACTGCCCGTGGACATCATGAAGGCGATCGGCCTCGTAAGCGGTGATGTGATCGAGATTCAGGGGAAGAGGAAGGCATTCGCCGTGGTCTGGCCCTCGGGTCCGGAGGACACGGGACGCGGGACGATCAGGATCGATGGTAACATGAGATCTGCCGCAGGCACCGCCATAGACGAGCGGGTCACTATCAGAAGGGCAGAGATAGGATACGCAAAGAAGGTCGTTCTGCAGCCGACCGAGGCGATACGGCTCACAGGCGGAGAGCAGATGATGGCGAGGCTGCTCAATGGAAGGACCGTGCAGGAAGGATCGGCGGTGAGAGTGGCCGTACTGGGAAATCCACTCACCTTCGTGATCTCGAAGGTGATTCCCAGAGGTGTGGGTATCGTAAGCAGTGCCACTGAGATTGAGGTGAAGGAGACCCCATACGAGCCTGAGAGGGAGAAGAGAGTCGCACCGGGCGTGCACTACGAGGATATCGGCGGGCTCGGCAGGGAGCTCCAGCTGGTCCGGGAGATGATCGAGCTTCCCCTGCGGCACCCCGAGCTCTTTCAGAGGCTCGGCATCGAGCCGCCCAAAGGGGTACTCCTGTACGGTCCACCCGGTACCGGAAAGACCCTGATCGCGAAGGCAGTTGCAACGGAGGTGGATGCCCACTTCATCACGCTCTCCGGCCCTGAGATCATGAGCAAGTATTACGGGGAGAGCGAGAAGCAGCTCCGCGAGGTCTTCGAGGAAGCAGAGAAGAATGCTCCATCGATTATCTTCATCGACGAGATCGATGCGATTGCACCGAAGCGGGCAGAGGTGACCGGAGAGGTGGAGCGGCGTATCGTGGCGCAGCTGCTCGCCCTGATGGATGGTCTGAAGAGCCGTGGCAAGGTCGTCGTCATCGCGGCGACGAATATGCCGGACCAGATCGATCCGGCGCTCCGGCGTGGGGGGAGGTTCGATCGGGAGATCGAGATCGGTATACCGGATAAAAAGGGCCGGCTGGAGATCTTCAAGATTCACACGAGAGGTGTGCCCCTCGCAGAGGATATCAGGCTCGAGGAGTACGCGAACACCACCCATGGCTTCGTCGGCGCCGACATTGCACTCCTTGTGAAGGAGGCGGCGATGAACGCGCTGCGAAAGGTCCTGCCCAGGATCGACATCGACAAGGAGATCCCTGCAGACATCCTGGAGAGCCTGAAGGTGACGGATGAGGACTTCGGAGAGGCAAGAAAGCACGTGGAGCCGAGTGCGATGCGGGAGGTGCTGGTGGAGATCCCGGACGTCACCTGGAAGGATATAGGAGGACTGGAAGATGTGAAGGCCGAGCTGCAGGAGGCGATAGAATGGCCGCTGAAGTACCCCGATGTCTTCGCCCGGCTGAATACGAGGCCTGCGAAGGGGGTGCTCCTATTCGGGCCTCCCGGTACAGGCAAGACACTCCTCGCCAAGGCGGTGGCGAACGAGAGCGAGGTGAACTTCATCTCGGTCAAAGGGCCGGAGCTCCTCTCCAAATGGGTCGGGGAGTCGGAGAAGGGCGTGAGAGAGGTCTTCCGCAAGGCACGCCAGGCAGCCCCCTCCATCATATTCTTCGACGAGGTGGATGCGCTCGTCCCCAGACGCGGGACCTACGCAGGATCGTCGCATGTGACGGAAAGCGTGGTGAGCCAGCTGCTCACGGAGCTCGATGGCCTGGAGGAGCTGAAGAACGTCTTCGTCCTCGGCGCGACGAACCGCCCGGAGCTGCTCGATCCGGCGCTGATGAGGCCCGGCAGGCTGGACAGAGTCATGTACGTGCCGCCACCGGATGCAGAGAGCCGGAGAAAGATCTTCGAAGTATACCTCCATGAAGGGGGGAGCGAGGGGATCCTCGCAGCTGACATCGAGATCGGTGAACTGGTGTCCAGAAATGAGTACTTCGTGGGGGCAGACATCGAGGCGCTCGTGAGGGAGGCGAAGCTCGCTGCCATGAGGGAGTTCATCGCACGTCTGTCAGGGAAGAGCGAGGAGGAGATGAGGGATGCGGTGAAGCATATAAAAGTGACGAGAAAACACTTCGAGGAGGCATTTCAGCGGGTGAAGGCTTCGCTCGACCCCGACACACTGGAGGAGGTGGAACGCCAGGCATGGAAGCTGATCCATACCCTCGAACAGCAGCGCGAACTGGAGCGGGCGGTCTCGCTGGTGAAACGGGGTGAGATCAGGCTGCTCGGCAGCGAGGAGAGGGGCGAATTGGCAGATCTGGTAAAGAGGCTGCGTTCGCTCGTCTTCGCGAGGAGGAAGGACTTTTCGGAAATAAGGAAGTGGTCGAAGGAGCTGGAGGGCCACCTGGAGAGGCTCGAGAAGACGGTCGAGAAGACGCCTCTCTATGCGTGAGCATAGGAGAGGAAGAAACCGGTAATTCGTCAGAAGGAAGGAAGTGGAAGCCTCCCCGATGGAGATCCCCTCACTCATTTTGACGTGTCCACGAATGTCGTTCAGATAAATCTGCGTGGATCTGTTTCGATATCCAGGATGACAGGTCTAGCCAGATCCATCGCCTGTGAGATCGCCGGACCCAGATCCGCAGGCGCCCTTACCTTGATGCCGACACCGCCGCAGATCTCCCCATATGTGGCGAAGTCAGGATTCAGGAGATCAGTCCCGAAGTTGGGATAGTGCTCCATCATCTGTTCCACCTGAATCATCCCCAGCTGGTGGTTGTTGAGGAGCACCACGAGAATGGGGAGATTGTATTTCACCGCGGTGACGAAGTCTGACATCGCCTGCGAGAACCCCCCGTCCCCGGTGATGCAGAATACCTGCTTACCCGGATATGCCAGTTTTGCCGCGAGGGCGGCGGGTAATCCAAAACCCATCGTTGCCAGATATCCCGACATGGTGAACCGCTGCCCCCTCATCCTGAAGTTGCGCCCGAACCACCACTGGTTCTCGCCGACATCCAGGGTGATGACCGCGTCCATGGGGATCTTCTCCGAGAGGACCTTCATGATATAGGGTGGGCGCAGTGGTTTCGCATCTGGATCTGCCTCTGCCTCCAGCTGCGCCTGCCACTCGCGTTTCAATTCTGCTATTGCCTCCACCTCCCCTCCATCGGGTTTAGTCCGGCTCTTCTCCACGAGGACCGGCAGTACCAGATGGCAGTCGCCCCACAGTATGATCGATTCCGAACCCTGCCCCAGCTTGAGGGGATTCACATCAAGCTGAACGATCTTTCTGTCGGTTGGGATGTTCGTGTATCGGGAGAAGCCCACACCCAGCGTGATCAGCAGGTCTGAACGCTCGGCAAGGGTTCTCGCCTGCGGAGATCCCACCGTCCCCAGCACGCCCAGCACCCACTCGTTCTCCTCCGAAATGATCCCCTTTGCTCTAAAGGTGGTGAGGATGGGTGCCCTGATCTTGCGTGCGAGCGCGAGGATTGCCTCGCCGTTCCCCATAGCACCCCACCCGGCGATGATGACGGGCCTTTCGGATTCGTCCACCGCCTCGACCGCCCTCTTCAGGTCCTTCGGATCCGGCAGCACGGGTGATCCCTTAAGGATCGATTCGCATCGGCAGAAACGCCTGTCAAGTCGCTGCTTCTGGATATTGTTCGGCACAGAGAGCTGTGCAGGACCCCTTCGGAGGGTCGCGTATTTCAACGCCCTGTTCAGGAGCAGCACCGTCATCTCCCTGTCGTATATCGTATTGTTATACACGGTGATTGCGCGGAAGAAGGCATCCTGATCGATCTCCTGAATGCCATAGGGGCCGGTGTATTGCATGCGAACCTGCCCGTTCAGGGAAAGGACCGAGGCACCGTCCTGCAGCGCGTCATACAGGCCTGTGGCGAGATTCGTCGCCCCGGGACCTGCAATGGTCAGGCAGGCGGCGATCTTCCCGGTCAGTTTGTTGTACGCAGAAGCGGCCATCGATGCATTTGCCTCGTGCCTCACGACGATATACCTGATCCTGCCGCTCTTTCTCACCGCATCCACCAGGCCGAGGGAGGAGGTGCCGGGAAGACCGAATACGAGCTCCACACCCCATCGCTCCAGCTCCTCCACAATGATGTCGGATACGGTGGTCTCTGCCTGTTCGTGTACCTCGTCACCCGTTTCACGGACGAAGGCCGCCTTTGGCGCCCCGCAGACCGGGCACCTCCAGGTCTCCGGGAGTGCCTCGAACCTCGTTCCCGCTGGTGTTTCACTGGCCGGTTCTCCCTTCTCCTCGTCGTACTGGTACCCGCAGACCGAACATCTCCAGATCGCCATACAGATTACCTCCGTTACATCCGTATGAATGAAACGCGTTATAAAATACTACTGGCAGGACCTGAGGCCTCAGATGGCAGGAGAGATCCATAGAAAGTTCAGGGCGTTCTTTTCAGAACCAATATTACACCAGGTCAGGCTTCGATATGGTTTTTTCCGATCAAGGGGCTTTTTGCGGATCAAAGGCATCGATATACCGGTTGTTTTCATCCGCACATGTTCTATTTTATGGCACAGGTTCCTCATCGATCCCCCGCTCGGCGATGGTACCTGGAATAAAATGTATGGAGGATCGAGAAATGCCGGTCGCCGCTATCTGGAATCTTTTCTGGAATCACCCGCATTTTCGTCCAAATGGAAAAAAAGGTATTACCCATAACATTATGCATATATACGCTCGCGTGAAGTATGTATTGTATCTCTATGGCGAAGATAACGATCTCCCTGATAAAAGCAGACATCGGAAGTTTTCCGGGTCACTCGCAGACGCACCCTCTGATCCTGGAGAAGGCGGCGAAGATGCTGAAGGAGGCAGAGGGCGGGATCATCATCGATTCCTTCGTCACACACGTGGGGGATGATCTCCAGCTGATCATGACCCACAGAAGAGGCGAGAACGACAAGGAGGTGCACGAACTCGCATGGAAGATCTTCAGAACCTGCGCCGATATGGCCCGCTCCATGAAGCTCTATGGCGCAGGGCAGGATCTTCTGAGCGATGCTTTCAGCGGCAATGTGAAGGGTATGGGGCCGGGGGTGGCAGAGATGGAGTTCGAGGAGAGGAAGAGCGATCCTGTCCTTCTCTTCATGGCAGACAAGACCGAACCCGGCGCATGGAACTATTTCCTGTATAAGATGTTTGCCGACCCGTTCAACTCGCCGGGGCTGGTGATCGACCCGCAGATGCACGACGGTTTCGTCTTCGAGGTCCACGACCTGATGGAGAAGAGAAAGATCAGGTTCCGCACGCCGGAGGAGATCTACAGCCTGCTCGCATACATCGGCGCTCCTTCGAGGTACGTCATCAAATACGTCCACAGGAAGGACGGAATTATCGCGGCATCGACAAGCACGCAGCGTCTTTCGCTCATCGCGGGGCGGTACGTCGGCAAGGATGACCCGGTGATGATCGTCAGGGCGCAGAACGGGCTTCCCGCCGTGGGGGAGGTGCTGGAGCCTTTTGCCACGCCGATTATCGTGGCAGGTTGGATGAGGGGCTCTCATCATGGGCCGCTGATGCCGGTCGGTCTCTGCGATGCAAAGTGTACCAGGTTCGACGGGCCGCCGAGGGTCATCTGCCTGGGTTTCCAGATCAACGAGGGGAAGCTGATAGGTCCGGGGGACATGTTCGACGATCCGGCCTATGACCGGGTGAGGGGACGGGTGAACGAGCTCGCAGACATGCTGAGGGCGCACGGACCCTTCGAACCGCACAGGTTGTCCCTCGACGAGATGGAGTACACCACGCTGACCGTGGTGGAGAAGGAGTACGAGAAACGGTGGGAGCCCATCCCTGAATAATTTTCTATCCGGATGGCCTCCGAAATATTTAACATAAAATATATCATCTCTGATCTCGAATCATATCGAGATATGGCCGTCAGTATCGTTCTGCCCATAAAGAAGGTATTCTCTCTGGTCGATTCGAAGATCGTCGTGGAGATAAAAGATGAAAAAAGGAAATTTCAGGGGAGGCTGATTGCTGTGGACGAATACCTGAATCTGCATATGGACGAGACGGCCGAGTATGTGGATAACCAGCGGGGAAGGAATCTGGGGACGGTTATCATAAGGGGCAACAACATCCTGACCATCTCACCCCTCATATGAAATGGCCATGAAAGACCTCGACGAGGCACTGGAAGCGATACAATCCTCTCCCGGAGGCGTGCTGCAGAGCGATCTCTGGAAGCTGCTCGGCATCGACAGTCGCAAATGCTCCCGCATCGTGAAGCAGCTCCTCGATAAAGGCCTTATAGAACGGGTCGAACAGAAGAAGGACGGTGTAAAGACCTTCTTGCTGAAGGCCAAACGGAAGGTGGCCGATGCCTCGCTCCTGCTGGCCGGCGAGGAGCTTGCCCCCTGCATCGGATGCGACCGCGAGTGCGTGGTGGAGGAGTGCACACTGCTCGTCGACTGGATGTACCGGCTCGCCATTGAAGAGGCGAAGAAGTGAGAGAAGGCGGAAAATAAAAAAAGTCTGGTTCATATCCAGGGGCCACTGACCGATCTAATTTTTTGTGCATTGTCGAATCCATGCACTGCCCGATGTCGGAACCCCCTGATTTCAGATGTATGTGCGCTGTTCCTCCGGTGACCCAATGCCCAGCTCGGTGCCCCTTGACCCGGGGAGCTCCAGTATCGTCGATCGGCAGGCTCATATCATCACGTGCGCCGGCGCTGAGAGGCAGGAGTATCGTATCGTTATCGAATTGAAAATAAAGGCACATCCAGAGGATATTTCATCGCTCGCACATCATAGCGAGTCCAGGCTTACCCCGAAGAAGTCTTCGGATATCTCCCCCATCTCCTTTACACCGTACGCTGTAAGCACTGATTTCATGTCGAGGCTGTTTGCCACTGAGCACATATAATCAAGAATATCCACAGAGAGCTCTTTGGATGCCCGGCTCCTCCGCAACTGCTCGATGAGAAAGCCGACCCTCTCGGGTGGTTCGTTCCGGAGTTTCGCGAGGCTCATCACACACATGTAGATCCTGGTCAGATTCCGATCCGTGCCTGTAATGGTATCGAAGAAGTTCCTCAGAATCTGTGCCTGGAAGACCTCGCTCCTCCCCATCATTGAAGGGTGCAACAGTCAAGTATAAAAATATAGTGCACCTCGCGCTGTGCGAAGGGCATATGATCGCCCGCCATATATTTCCCGCACCCCCCGGCATGAAAAGTCTGCAGATCGGTGGATGAGCGATTGAAGGCCACACGGAGCATTCCCCGTTCGAATGCTTCAACTTCCGCCCTTCGTTGTTCCCCGCAACAGGGCTATCCATCACCGCCCCGTAAAACAATGTAATAATTAAAGGGATGAAGGAGCGCCGGAGCGGATGAAGAAGCTCTAATGCGTCATTCCATCGCAGGAAAAAAAATAAAAAGGGTTTCAGAATTCCAGGGATATTAATGGAGTGGTAAAATATGCCTTTTGAATGTACGCACAAAGGATGCATGAAATCCCATCCCCATACAAAAAAGGTTCCCCTGTTTCATCTCACCGATCGTCCATCGGAAGTCCAATATGCTGGTCATTACTCATCGCATACTATAGACGGAGACCTTTAACAGTTCGGTGATGAGCATACACCCCCTTAACACATCAGGTGGCCTGTGTCACTCCCGCGTTCGCGGTCGCTCACGATTGTCATGCGGCATCCTTCGTATGCGGCGGAAGACCGCAGCGATATGCCCCGGTGGCTCGGATGACGCAATTACCAGATTTTTGAAGGTTACAGTTTCACGAAGGTGGCCGTGAAGATACCCACCTTCTTTCTGATCAGGTCCATCACCGGTGGCGGCACCTCGCTGTCGACATTCAGGACCATGATCGCCTCTTCGCCGGGTTTTATCCGCCCCACCTGCATACCGGCGATATTGATCTGGTGCTCCCCGAGGATTGTGGAGGCCCTGCCTATCACACCGGGTTTGTCCAGATGGCGTGATACGATCACGTATCCTTCGGGGATCATATCCATCGTATAACCGCCGATCGAGACGATCCTGATCCGGTCCTTCATAAAGACCGAACCGCTCATCGTCTCTGACATCTGATCGGTCTTCACGGAAAGGGTGATCAGGTTCTTGAAGCCTCTCGATTCCTCGGTGATGGATTCCCTGACAACAATCCCCCTCTCCTTTGCGATATAGTCGGCGTTGATGATGGTCACCGGCGTCTGGAGTATGGGATCCATCAGCCCCTTCAGGACATAGCGGGTGATATACCGTGTGTTCAGGGCGAGGGAGGAGAGATCCCCTGCATATTCGATCTCCACCCTCTCCAGCCTTCCCTGTACAAGCTGGATAATGAACCTGCCCATCTTCTCTGCGAGCACCGTATATGGCTCCAGACGCTCCAGCAGGTCAGGCGGGACCATCGGTGCGTTCACTGCATACTTCGCCTGCCCGCCGTGGAGGACGTTCACGATCTCCTTTGCCACCGTGATCGCCACATTCTGCTGCGCCTCGAATGTCGAGGCCCCCAGGTGCGGTGTGACCACCACCGTGTCCAGCGTCAGGAGTGGAGAATCGAGTGGCGGCTCCTTCTCGAAGACATCCAGTGCCGCTCCTGCCACCTTTCCCTTCTTCAGTGCCTCGTAGAGCGCCTGCTCGTCGATGATCCCGCCCCTGGCACAGTTGATCAGGCGCACGCCGTCTTTCATCATCGCAATCTTCTCTGCATTGATCAGGTGATGGGTTTCGCTGGTGAGCGGGGTATGGACGGTGATGACATCCGACTGCCTGAATACCTCGTCCAGCGGCTGGAGCTCTACCCCGATCTCCCTTGCTCGCTCGCTGCTGAGGAACGGGTCATAGGCAAGGCACCTCATCGACATCGCATTCGCACGCTTCGCCACCTCGCGGCCAATCCTTCCGAGACCAACGATTCCCAGTGTCTTGTCGTTCAGCTCGATCCCCATGAACCTGGACCGCT
This sequence comes from Methanomicrobiales archaeon, assembly GCA_029907705.1. Taxonomy (GTDB): domain Archaea; phylum Halobacteriota; class Methanomicrobia; order Methanomicrobiales; family JACTUA01; genus JARYLJ01. The sequence continues at coordinate 19,551 of JARYLJ010000019.1, read as the reverse complement.
TCCACTCGCCCTGGCGCAGGGATGCATTCGCCTGCGGAATATTGCGCGCGAGCGCGAGCATCATCGCCACCGTATGCTCCGTGGCCGCGAGCGTGTTCCCCTCAGGTGCGTTCACCACCGGTATACCTCTCCTCGTCGCCGCATCCACATCAATATTGTCGACACCCGTGCCCGCTCTCCCGATAATTCTCAATCTTTTACCTGCTTCGATGATTCGGGAGGTGACATTCGTCCCGCTTCTGACGACGAGCGCATCATAATCCCCGATGATCTCCACGATCTTATCCTCCGGGAGATCGGTCAGGAGATCCACATCGCATCTTTCACGCAGGATGGTTATGCCCTCCTCTGCGAGTGGATCGCATACCAGCACTCTGTATCCCATATCGTTCCTCTGCTCCAGATCTGATTATGTGTACTTAAGTATCTGTGTTTTTTAATCATGAAGATATATTAAATCGGTAACCGGGGAAATGCTATGAGTATGGAGTTGCGCAGGGAAAAGGCCCCCGATATCCTCTGGCTGGAGGAGATCACAAAGGAGGATATCTCCCTTGTCGGTGGAAAGGGGGCTTCGCTCGGCGAGATGGCCTCCATCGGCCTGCCTGTTCCGAAGGCCTTCGTGGTGACCGCGCAGGCGTTCAGAAGATTTTTGCGTGCGGCAGGGATCGAGGAGAAGCTCTTCTCGAAACTCGAGAAGATCGATGTGGACGATACTTCCGCTCTCGAGGAGATCGCGACCATGTCAAAAAAGACCGTGATGGCGGCGAAGATGCCGAAAGATCTCGCAGACGCGATAAAGGCCGCCTATGAGGAGCTCGGGGGTGATAAGGTCGTTGCCGTCCGTTCCAGTGCCACTGCCGAAGACCTGCCAACGGCCAGCTTCGCAGGCCAGCAGGAGACCTACCTGAATATCAGGGGGAAGAAGGATCTCCTCGAGGCGGTACACAGGTGCTGGGCCTCGCTCTATGGGGCCCGTGCGATCTACTACCGCGCGAAGCAGGGTTTCGACGACCGGCATGTGAATATTGCCGTGGTCGTGCAGGAGATGATCGAGGCGGAGAAGGCAGGCGTGCTCTTCACATCGCACCCTGTCACCGGTGAACCGATCTCGATCATCGAGGGCTCTTGGGGCCTCGGGGAGGCAATCGTCTCGGGCAGCGTCTCCCCGGATAAATACGTGTACGACAGGCATTCGGGACGGGTGGTGGATCGGCTCATTGCGACAAAGAAGATCGCCATCGTCCCTGACGGCATGAAAGGGACGAAGACAGTCGAACTCGATCCGGAGCGGCAAAGGAGTCCGGTCCTCACCGACGAAGAAGTCAAGAAACTTGCTCATTACGGTCAGATTGCCGAGGAGCACTACGAATCACCTCAGGACGTGGAATGGGCGATCGCAAAGGGAGAGATCTACATCCTGCAGTCCAGACCCATCACCACCATCAAAGGAACGCCTGAAACGAAGAAGGAGGTGAGCGAGGGAAAGATCCTGGTGCAGGGCCAGGGGGCTTCCCCCGGCGTGGGTTCGGGAAGGGTGGTGCTCGTGAGGGACGTGAAGGATACCGCCGCTGTAAGGGAGGGGGATATACTCGTCACGAAGATGACGAATCCTGACATGGTCCCGGCGATGCGCAAAGTGGCGGCCATCGTGACAGACGAGGGGGGTATGACCTGCCACGCCGCGATCGTGAGCAGGGAGCTCGGTACACCTGCCGTGGTGGGGACGAAGAATGCGACCTCCATATTGAAGAACGGGCAGCAGGTGACGGTGGATGGAGAGAAGGGAGTGGTGTACGACGGTATCGTTGCGCAGGCAGCGAAGAAGGAAAGCCCCCCCCTCCAGTCCGTCATACCGGTGGCGATTACGGCCACGCTGGTGAAGGTGAACGTCTCGCTGCCCGAGGCGGCCCAGCGGGCAGCGGCCACCGGAGCCGACGGAGTGGGGCTGCTCAGGATAGAGCACCTGATTCTGGGCCTGAACAGGACGCCGCAGTGGTATATTCAGAACAGGAAGGAGGAGGAGTTCATACAGGAGCTCTACAGAGGAATAAAGACTGTTCTGGATGCATTTATCGGAAAATCAGTCTGGGTCAGGACGCTCGATGCACCGACGGACGAGTTCAGGAACATGCAGGGGGGAGAGGACGAGCCACTGGAGCACAACCCGATGATGGGCTGGCGTGGCATTCGCAGGGACATCCACACACCCGAACAGTTCAGGCTTCAGGTTGAGGCGTTCCACAGACTCTGGAAGGAAGGGTATCACAATCTGGGACTCATGTTTCCGATGGTGAACCATCCTGACGAGTTCTCCAGAACAAAGGAACTGCTCCGCTCCTGGGGGGTGGACACCGAGAAGGTGACACTCGGTATCATGATAGAGATCCCGAGCAGCGCAATCCTGATCGAGGAGTTTATCAGGCGCGGAATAAAATTCGCGTCCTTCGGCACGAACGACCTGGTGCAATATACTCTTGCAATCGACAGAAACAACCCGCTCGTCGCCGATATGTATGATCCCAGGCATCCAGCGGTGCTGAAGCTGATCAGCGACGCGATCGGCGTCTGCCGGAGGTACAGTGTGGAGTGCTCGATATGCGGTCAGGCAGGATCGGACCCGAAGATGGCGGAATGGCTGGTGGAACAGGGAATATCCAGTATCTCCGCGAACATCGATGCGGTAGGAAAGATCCGGGAGACGGTCGCGAGGACGGAACAGAGACTCATACTTGAGATGGCAAGAAGAAAGAATGCGTGAGAAGGGATGTAGCGAGGAGGAGATCCTCTCCCTCCTCTCTATCAGAAAAGAGAAGGATACGCCTTATTCCAGAATTCTCAGCTCGATGTGCACCCTGCCTCATCCTATAGCGGTGAAGGCGCACCAGATGTTCATCTCCACCAATCTGGGCGATCCGGGGCTCTTCTGCGGGACCGCCGAGCTGGAGCGTATGCTGATCGAACGACTGGGCACGCTCCTCGGTGAACCGGGAGCAGGAGGATATGCGACCTCGGGGGGAACCGAATCGAATATACAAGCGCTGCGCATTGCCTCCAAATTAAAGAATTCGAAGAGGCCTAATGTGGTGATGCCTGATTCGGCACACTTCTCCTTCGAAAAGGCGTGCGACATGCTCGGATTGGAGGTGAGATCGGTCCCGCTCGACAGAGAATTGAGGATGGATGCAGATCGGGCCGCTGATCTCATCGATGACGACACGGTCTGCATGGTGGCGATCGCCGGTACCACTGAATACGGGATGGTGGATCCCATCGGCGAGCTCTCGCGTATTGCCGCTGAAAGGGATATCTTCCTTCATGTGGATGCGGCATTCGGCGGTCTGGTCCTGCCATTCCTCGAGAATGCTCCGAAGTTCGATTTCTCGCTCGCGGGTGTCTCCAGCATCTCGCTGGATCCGCATAAAATGGGGATGAGCACCATCCCCTCGGGTTGCCTTCTCGTCAGGGAACCGGAGGTTCTCGAGCTCCTGAATATCCAGACACCGTATCTGACGGTCAGACAGGGTTACACACTCTCCGGCACCAGGTCAGGCGCCCCTGTCGCTGCCGCTCTGGCCGTTCTCGATCATCTCGGTTGTGAGGGCATGCGGGCGATGGTAAGGGGCTGCATGAAGAATACGAGGCGCCTGATCGAGGGGATGGAGACATTCGGTTTTCCTTCGCCGGTACAGCCCGATACGAATGTCGCTACGTTCCAGTGCAAAAACGCACCAACCGGATGGAAGGTCTCCTGGACACGGCAGGGGCATATGAGAATCGTCTGTATGCCGCATGTGGATCGTTCGGTCATCGAGGCGTTCCTGAAGGATGTATCGGGGAAGGGGCCGGGAGAATGACTGCATCCCACGGGAATATCCAGCACCTGTAACAGTCGTGGTACGAGCCAGTTTGACGATCAAATGGCAGGCTATCGCCAATTTGAATCCTCGCCTGTGATGGATTGTGAGGGATCTTTCTGTATGATTGGGGGACAGAATCTGTTTCGGCATTTCATGAGGACAAAAGCATGGATATACAGATCGATGGGCTGATCGAACACCTCAGGCGGAGAGGGGTGCGCCGCGTCGGGCTCCAGTTCCCCGAAGGGCTGAAGAGGAAGGCATACGGACTGGCGGTCTCGCTCAAGCGGGCGGGTTTCGAGCCTCTGGTGAGCGGGAATCCCTGTTATGGTGCCTGCGACATAGACCATGAGACGCTCGCCATGTCAGACATTCTGGTCCATTTCGGACATGCCCCGCTCTGTGGGAACGACCGTGTCCTCTTCGAGCCCGTTTTCATTGCGTTCGATATCCGTCTGCTCGATCGGGTGATACCATGGTTGAAGGACAAACGCGTGAGGGTGACCACCACGGTCCAGCATGTCCAAATGGTGCATGAGGTCCTCCGCTACCTGAAAGAACAGGGAATTGATGCGACCGCTTCGGTGGGTGGGAGCCGGACTCCGTACCCCGGCCAGGTCCTCGGATGCAGCTTCGGGGCGGCAAGAGGGGGAAGCGACGAGATCCTCTTCATCGGTTCGGGTCTTTTTCACCCCACCGGTATCGCAATCGCCACAGGTAAGAGGGTGATCGCCCTCGATCCGCTGACAGGAGAGGTGAGGGAAGTGAGTGGCGAGCGGTTTTTGAGGAGGAGGCATGCGATGATCGAACGGGCGAAGGGGGCGGGAAGTGTGGGAATCCTCCTCTCCACGAAACCGGGACAGAAGCGGCTCGAACTCGCACGGCGGATGGCCGCACTCACGGAGAGGGCGGTGGTGGTCGTCATGGAAGAGGTGACGCCTGAGGGCCTCCTGAACCTGGGTCTGGACTGCTACGTGAACACTGCCTGTCCCCGTCTTGCGTACGACGACAGTATCAGGTTCGCCGTGCCTGTGCTCAGTCCCCCGGAGTTCGAGATACTCTGCGGAGTCAGGGGCTGGCAGGAATACCAGATCGACGAGTTCTGCCAATGAAAAGACTGCGCACCCTCGAGATCACGCTGGAGCGATTGGAGCCTGTCGCTCGCCCCTCCACTTCGCTGGAGCAGTATTCCACTCCCGCTCCGCTGGCGGCGAGGCTGCTATACCATGCGTGGCTCAAGGGGGATATCGAACGGCGGAGGGTCTGCGACCTCGGTACGGGCAATGGTATTTTCGCCTGCGGTGCCGCCCTGCTCGGCGCGGAGGAGGTCGTGGCGGTGGATATGGACCCGGCTTCACTGGCGGTGGCGAAACGGAACGCGGCGCTGATGGGTGTCGGGTTGAGATTCCTGCTCGCCGATGTCACCTCCGATGAAACGTTCAGTGACATGAGTTTCGACACGGTGGTGATGAATCCGCCATTCGGTGCACAGCGAAGGCATGCAGACAGGGCGTTCATCGACCGGGCACTCGCTCTGGCCAGGGTGATCTACACAATCGAGAATGCGGGCTCTCTCAGGTTCCTGGAGGCGTATACGAAGGGGAGAGCATACATCGACGAGGTGATCCGTGGCGATCTCACCATCCCCCGCATGTTTACCTTCCACAGGGAGGAGAGGAAGGAGATCCCGGTGGAGATCGTGAGGATGGTCGTTCTGCCAGAAGATTCACATCCCGGCCTGTGAGAATGTCAATGGAGGTATTGCCATCCTTTCATGGGTTCAGGACGATGAGGTCGTGACGATCCCATCAGCCTGGATAAACATTTTCCAAGTTCTATCATCCAGGCCCTGCCACTGCAGGTGTCACCTTCGAACATACGCTTCACTGTTCACCCTGCAACTTTGATTGTCGTACCTGATCCTCGTTGCCTGCCCAACAAAATTGGACAGGGTTCGTAGCTCCAATCTCCCTGAATCAACCCTGAATGAACCTCTTTCACATATCATATCGACGGGAGGCGAGATATTCTATTTCTGCGAGTAGAAATCTAATGGGAGTATTTGATTTTTCGGAGATTGTATCAAATTGGCTTTCGATGTTGAAATAGGGAATTTTTTCTTCACTCCCAATCCAGGAACGCCCCTCATGGCTACACACTGCTTCGCCCCCCGCTCCGGCGCCCACGACGGCGATTTCCCTGTGATGTCCCGGTCGAACTTCGGACGATCCCCTGCGCGCACTGAGTGCACGAGACGGGTGATGTACATTCGTAAGCCGGATTCTGCACGCACATAACCAAAATGTTCGATCCGATCGATGTGATACGAACGATATCGTGCACCCTCGATCTCCGCATGTACCCATATCGAGAAGATAAGGAACAGAAGACCCCCGACGAACCTTCAGGAATGGGGGCTTGCAGAACTCTTTTCCCTGGATAATCAGAATCAGCAAAATTCATCGAGTATCTTTCTTTAGCGACGCAGACTCCCCCATCCGGTTGTGATATGAACGAAAGAAAGATCTCACAGGCTCATGTCGATAAAATTCGAGGAGGGGATGGGGGTCAGTGTGCGCCTTCACCTCCCTCTCGTCAATAGATCCTTTATTCTACTCTCGCCTGATATCCACATGATGGGGAAGGCGACCAGCATGAGGATGGCAAAACCGAGCAGCTCTCCCATCAGGAGGAAGTTGAACAACCCGTGAAATAGCATACCCGTGAGGAGGCCGCCCAGTATGACGCCTTCGTGGCGATTTTCTGTCCTGAATTTTGCGATGCCCATCGCATACCCCCACGGAACGGCAAAAAGTGCATGGCCTGGAACTGAAAGAAGGGCCCGAACGGTTCCTATCTGCAGTACATCGGTGAATGTCGGTGCAAAAAAGATGTATATGACATTTTCCAGTGTGGCAAACCCGAGCGCTGCCGATACGGCATAAATGATTCCGTCCAGGGGCTCATCGAACTCCCGGTGGGCGAACACCGATCTTCTTACGATACAAAACTTGCAGGACTCCTCGATGATCGGGGCCGCTATAACCATTGCCAGAAGTCCGGTGACAAACAGGTCAGAAATATATTCAAGGAGGAGTGCAGGGAAGGTGACCATCGCCCCCAGAAGATATATCTTGAATATCAGGGGCAATGGTTCAGGTTCGAATCTGTCTTTATGGTAGAAATACCAGAGCCAGAAGATACCGGGCGCGATCGCAATAAAACCGATGACCCAGACATTTCCCTCCATACACAGGAAGGTGACAGGTCCTCATGATAAAACCCATCGTTAGCCATGGCATGCCCACCGTTTTTTGGACGTTTGAGATGTTTTGGACGTTTGAGATGAAGTGCCCATGCATCTCTGCATGAGAAAAACGACCGGGGTCGGATGGAAGGCGAGTGTTCGCGCAGATGATCGAAGGGAGGGGGATGAAATTAAGATGCCCCCGCGATCAGCCTCCTCTTCCCGTCGTTACTGCGCTGCCCGCCCCGACAGCATCGATCATCGATTCGAAAACCCTTTTCGCGTCCCTGGAGCCAAGGATCTCCTCGGAGGCTCTTTCCGGGTGAGGCATCATCAGGAGGACATTCTTCTGCTCATTCGCGATGCCCGTGATATATTCGAGCGAGCCGTTCGGGTTGCTCTCCGGGGTCAGCTCGCCCTTCGAATCGCAGAACCTGAAGACGACCTGTCCATTCGCATTCATCCTCTCGAGCGCCTCGGGATGGGCTACATATCGCCCTTCTTTATGTGCAATCGGGATCCTGATCACCTCTCCCACCCGGAAACGGCTGGTGAAGGGGGTAAGGACATTCTCCACGCGGATATGCACCTGTCTGCAGATGAACTTGGGGTACTCATTGATCGTGAAGGCACCCGGTGCGAGACCGCACTCGGTCCCGATCTGTGCACCGTTGCAGATCCCGAGGACGAGGCCCCCCTCCTTTGCATGCCGTCGCACCTCCCTCATCAGAGGGGTGCGGGAGGCGATCGCCCCTGCCCTCAGGTAATCCCCATAGGAGAAACCCCCTGGGATGATGACGGCATCATACGTCCTCTTCAACCCCTCCTTGTACCATACGAGGTCCGTGTCAACACCGCAAACCTCTGTGAGGACACGGTACGTATCCAGATCGCAGTTGCTTCCGCCGAATCGGAGGACGGCAAACCTCATCCGAGGACCTCGACCGTGAACCTGTGTATGACCGGGTTCGCGAGCAGTCTCTCGCACATCTGGACCGCCTGCCTCTCCGCCTCAGAAGCCGATGCTGCCTCGAGCGAGACGATGAATACACGTGCACTCTTCAGTTCCGAGAGCTGGAAGCCGAGATTTTGAAGCGCGTGCCGGATCGCCCTCGCCTCCGGGTCGAGCATACCTTCCTTCAGTGAAATCGTGATTCTGACCTTGAATTCCATCCAATCACCCGCAGGAACCGGAGGTGATGCGCCTTGCCACCGAACGATAGACCTCCATGACATCCCCCTTCGCATACCTGTACACATCCTTGTCGAGGGATTTTCGGTCCAGGGCATCCCAGAGGCGCATGGAATCCATGGAGATCTCGTCTCCCAGGAGCAGTTCTCCCCTGAAACGTCCGAACTCGCACTTGAAGTCGGCCAGGACGATCCCGAGGCGCTCGAGATGAGCGGAGAGTACCCGGTTCACGCGCAATGCGATGGACCTCATCTCCCTCAGTTCCAGCTTCGTCGCGAGTCCGAGCGCGACGGTAATATCCTCGTTCAGCATCGGGTCATGCCTGCTGTCGTCCTTCAGGTTCAGCTCGCATACGGGGGGCTTCAGCGTATCGCCTTCCCTGAAGGGATATCTCCTGACAAAAGAACCCGCCGCCCTGTTTCTCACGATCACCTCGATGGGGATCATCTGGAGCGATCGGACGAGGAGGTGGGTGGCGTCGATCTTTCCGATGAGTTGTGTTCTGATCCCCTCTCTCTCCAGGAGACCGAACAGGAATGCAGTGACACAGCAGTTGCAGTATCCCTTCCCGGGCAGTATGTCCTTCTTGCCGCCGTCGAACGCGGTGATGTCGTCACGGAACTCCATCAGGAGTTCCCCTTCCCTTGCCGTGGAATAGAGCGTTTTGGCTTTCCCACTGTAGATGAGCTCGTCTGCGCTCAAACCGACCTCTCCTGAATCTGTTGCGCGAGCCTTCTGATAAGTCCTTCGATGTTCGGATGATACCAGCCTTTCTCGATGTATTTGGGATAGATGCAGAGCCTCTCGGCGAGGCGATATCCCTTCAGCGCTTCACGCAGCGCCTCAAGTTCCGGCCACGGGTGTTCCGGATTTATATAATCCACGGTCAGTGGCGAGATCCCCCCCAGGTCGTTCGCCCCGCATGCGATCAGGGATCTCACCTCCACCAGATTGGGCGGGATTTGAACTGACACATCGGAGGGCAGTATCTCGCGTGCGAGTCGCACCGTATCGCACATCTCCGCAATGGATGGGCCTTTCACATCCTCCATGGGAGTGTTCGCCTTCGGCGAGAAGTTCTGAACAATCACCTCCTGGATATGTCCCCACCTCCGGTGTAGGTCCCTGATGACGCTGAGCGATTCCTCCCTGTCCTCCCTGCACTCTCCTATACCGACGAGAATTCCGGTGGTGAATGGAATCCTCAGCTCCCCTGCCTCCTCAATCATCCTTATCCTCACTTCGGGCCTTTTTCCGGGCGAGTGCCGGTGTGCGGGTAGTTCGGCGGTGGTCTCGAGCATCAGCCCCATGCTCGCGTTTACTTTCCGGAGCCTCTCCATCTCCTCCGACGTCAGTATCCCCGCATTCGTATGTGGTAGGATACCGATGCGGAGGCTCTCCCTGCACATCTCGTAGCAATATTCGAGGATGGATCCAAATCCCGCTGACTGAAGAAAAAAAGAAAAATCAGGCTCTATTTCAGGCATCTCCCCGAAAGTGAAGAGCGCCTCTGTGCACCCCACGGCGGCGCCTGCCATGAGCGTGGCTGTCACCTGTTCGGGGGAGAGCAGGCACCCTTCACGCGCCGGTGTCCTGAATGAACAGTAACCGCATCGGTTCCTGCAGACGGTCGTCAGCGGTATGAAGACATTCCTGGAATAGGTGATCTCCCTGGGTGCAGGCATCCAGATGATCTCTTTTTTGGGGGGATTAAAAATTATTCATAATGGCGAAATTCTGTCAGAGAGGGATCGAGCGATGATTTTTTATTCTGCAGGGCTCAACGGTTAGCTCGATGTCGCTCTGTTCGGTCATCCCATTCAAACCTGTGAACCCGAAGACACGGCTCTCGTCCATCTTGAGCCGGGAGGAACGGGAGACCTTCGCCCGCTGCATGCTGGAGGATGTGATCGGGGCGATCCCTCGAGAGAGCTCAAGGACGGTTGTTCTGGCCACGGATGTCTCATTCAGCTGCGAAAATGCGGATGTGGAGGTGGTCGAGGCCGGTTTGAACGATGCGCTGAATCAGTTATTCAGGAGGGCAGGCAGCGAAGTGCTGATGGTGATGGCAGACCTCCCGCTCGCAGACCGCGAATCCCTGAAAAGGCTCATATCGACAGAGGCAGATGTCGCGATCTCCCCAGGCAGAGGCGGCGGGACGAACGCCCTCTTTTTAAAGGATCCCCGAAGGTTCAGGGCAGATTTTTACGGTCTGAGTTTCCTGAAGCATCTCGGAATCGCAGCCGAATTCGGGTGTAGTGTGGAGGTGATCGACTCCTTCCGCCTTCACACCGATGTGGACGAGGTCTCCGATCTGGTGGAGGTCCTGATCCATGGGAGGGGGAGGAGCAGGTCATTCCTCGAGGTGCTGGGGTTCTCACTTGCCCCCGAAGAGGGACGGGTCAGAGTGAAGCGCCACACCCATGAAGAGGCACTCCGAGGCATCGATCGAGTCAACGCCTGAGATGTCGGAGATCGGAAGGCCAAGACCCCTCACCACGACCGCAGGGATACACTCGTCCGCCTCCCCCATGAGGATCTCCGCCGCGGAGGCGATGCAGTCCGCAAGTGCCCGCCTCGTCACCTTCAGCTCCCGTCCGTAGAGGTCGCGCCTCCCACGCTCGTCCAGCACCGATGGGATCCCCGCACATCCGATAGCGACACCAGCACATCCGAGCCGCATCGCATGCGTACGGCTGTCGGCGATAATGACCCCCACATCGACCCCGAATACGTCTTTGATACAGCCTCTGATCCTGGAAGCACTCATATCGGGCCTCTCTGGAAGGGGGATCACGCACCCATCCGGTGCGTTAGATTGGTCCACACCCGCATTGGGGAGGAGTGTCCCGTTCTTCATGCAGAGGAGAAAACCCGGTATACCACCAATCACCCGATCGCTCTCCGCCAGGATCACCTCCACGACGCTTGGGTCCATCTCGTAACGGAGTGCATACTCCAGCGCGTCCCTGCCCGGCTCCACATCTTCCAGCCTGATCACCCTGCCCTCGGATGTGGCGACCGCCGATTCCGCGACCACGATCACATCTCCCTGCCTAAGCCCATGGCACTCGCTCGTCCTGCAGGCTTCTGCGATACGGGAGGCCAGATCGTCCCCTGCCCTGATCAGCCCGGTCTCAAGCGCATAATAACAGATATGCATCAATTCGCCCTCCTGTCGAGAGCCTCATACACGGAGATCACGTCCCTCGTCTCTCTGACATCGTGGGCTCTCACCATCGATGCACCCTGCTGCAGGAGGTATAACGCGAGCGCGAGGGATCCAGAGACCCTCCCTTCCACGCCCCGACGGACCAGTGCCCCGATGAAGGTCTTGCGCGAAACTGCGGCCAGCAGGGGCCTTCCGAACCTCATGAAGGCAGAAAAACGCCTGCAGAGCTCCCAGTTGTCTTCTATCGTGCGCGATGGTGTCCAAAGACCGATCCCGGGATCGAGGACGTACTCCCTCACACCCCATCGGGCACACCTCTCCGTCACCCGTCCGAGAGATGAGATCACGGCCTCCGTATCTCCCGCATCCCCGGGCAGGGTGTCTGCGGCCATGAGAATGGCCGGCAGGCCCGCATCCTTTATGAGCGCCCCCATACCTTCGCTTGACAGGCCCGAGATGTCATTGACCACATGAATATCGTATCGAAGCGCTTTTTTGAGGACCTCGGTGTGAAAGGTGTCGATCGAAACCGTGATCCCGCTTCCCTCCAGTTCCTTCAGGGCCGTGCAGACACGTTCCAACTCCGCGGATATACTGACGGACGGCGAGGTCGGGCCTGTTGCTCTCCCCCCGATATCGACGATATCTGCACCCTCATCGATCATCCGGAATGCGGCCTCCCTCACGCCCGCCGGTGGGACATAAGAAGAAGGACAGAATGATTCGGGACTGACATTCAGCACTCCCATCAGGCGGACCGGAGCGTCCCCGCCGATCCTCACGCCATTCACATGGCAGGGGATCATCGCCTCATCCTTGCCGCGCGGAACGTATTCTCCATGAGCGAAACGATTGTCATCGGGCCCACACCGCCGGGCACCGGCGTGATCGCACCGGCCTTTTGTTGAACGCCCTCGAAATCCACGTCCCCGCACAACTTCCCGTCCTCGTAGTTGATACCCACGTCGATGATGGTCGCACCTTTCCTGATCATGTCAGCGTTGATGAATCGCGCCTTTCCTGCGGCGCTTATCACGATATCGGCCCTTTTAATGTGAGACTTCAGGTTTGAAGTCCTGCTATGACAGATGGTGACGGTCGCGTGCGCATTCAGCAGCATGACCGCACATGGGCGACCCACCTCGATGCTTCTTCCGATGACGACCGCCTCCGCACCCTCCGTGCGAATCCCGTATGTATGGAGGAGGGTCATGATGCCCATCGGGGTGCATGGAACGAATAGCGGGTTCCCGGAGAGGAGCTTTCCCAGGTTGAGGGGATTGAAGCCGTCCACGTCCTTCTCCGGAGCGATCGCCGAAGTCACCATTTCAGGGCGGATCTGGGCCGGAAGGGGAAGCTGCACGAGGATCCCATCGATGGAGGTGTCACGGTTCAGGTCGTTGATCCTGGCGAGAAGCGATCCGACCGCACAGTCCACCGGGAGCTCGACCGATACCGACGCAATGCCGACCCTCTCGCAGGCCTGCTGCTTCATCCTGACATACAGACGGGACGCCGGGTCGTCCCCCACGATCACGGTCGCCAGCTTTGGCTGCAGGCCTGAACGCGCGATCTCCTCCCTCAGCAGGGAGAGGCGCTCCTCTGAGATCTTCTTTCCATCGAGTATCATGGCTCATCCGGATAGAGCGAAAACCTCCCGGTCAGCTCGACGACCTCCTCCCGAATCCGGCGAAGGTTCGCCTCGTTATGGATATCCCTGAGGGCCCGAATGATGAACTCACCGATACTTCGCATCTCCTCCTCCTTCATGCCCCGGCTGGTCACCGCAGGAGTCCCCAGGCGAAGCCCGCTGGTGACGAACGGACTCCGCTTCTCTCTCGGGATCGTATTCTTGTTGGCGGTGATGCCTGCCTTCCCCAGCGCCATCTCCGCCTCGAGACCCGTGATCCCCCTGTCGGTGAGATCGATCAGCATGAGGTGATTGTCCGTGCCTCCGGAGACGAGGCGGAGATCTCCATCTGCAAGTGTCTCTGCCAGCGCCTGCGCATTTCGGACGATCTGACGGTTGTAATCCCTGAAGGACGGTTTCAGGGCCTCTTTCAGGCACACCGCCTTTGCGGCTATCGTATTCATCAGGGGTCCGCCCTGCATGCCCGGAAATACCGCCTTGTCCACCAGGCCGGCATACTCGCTGCTGCACATGATCGCCCCGCCCCTGGGTCCGCGAAGGGTCTTGTGCGTGGTGGTCGTGACAAAGTCTATATGGCCGACGGGTGAGTTGTGCATGCCTGTCGCGCACAGACCGGCAATGTGCGCGATATCGGCCATGCTGTAGGCATCGACCTCTTCTGCGATCTCTGCAAAGGCCCTGAAATCGATCTCTCTCGGATAAGCGCTTGCACCGCTCACGATCAGATCCGGTTTCAGCTTGCGTGCTATCTCTTCGACCACGCCATAGTCGATCATCTCCGTCTCGAGATCGACGCCATACTGGGTCACCTGATACATCTTCCCGCTGAAGCTGACCGGAGAGCCATGGGAGAGATGCCCCCCCTGCGAAAGGCTCATACTCATCATCTTTCCCTGGCCGCATTCCATAACGGCGAAGTAGACGGCCATGTTCGCCTGCGTGCCGGAATGCGGCTGGACATTCGCATGCTCCGCACCGAAGAGTTTTTTCATCCGGTCTCTGGCCAGATTCTCAGCGATATCGTAGAATTCACATCCACCATAGTAACGTTTTCCGGGGTACCCCTCGGCATACTTATTCGTCATGATGGAGCCCATCGCCTCCAGTACGGCATGGCTCACCAGATTCTCCGAGGCGATCAGTTCAAGCCCGTTTAATTGACGGAGTCTCTCCTTCTCGATGACCTCCGCAATCTCAGGATCCGTCTCTGCAAGGCCTGACATGCAGGAATAGATGTGGTATATGAGATAATAGTTTTATTTCAGAGAAAGAAGTGAACACAAAACATATAGGTGAAGAACCGCATGAATGATACTGTAATCTCTGATGCGACCCCGAGACGCCAGGATTGGGTATCTTGAGCGGGAAATTGAGGAAAGAAGGAGGGAGATCAGAGCACTTGGAGAGAAGATCGTTATGGCACCTTCCACTGAAGAGAGAATCGAGGAACTGGAGGCGAAAGTAAGGGAACTCGAAGCCCTTACCAGGGGCCTCACGGACGAGATGCTGGACCTTAAATCGATCGTGATGAAGCTGAGCGCACGCGCTGAGGATCGCCGTGTTCCACCTCCTGTCCGCATGCCGATCGCGACGGGACAGAGAGAAACATCTGGCCTGGAGAAGGGATCTGACAAGAATCTTGTGCCGATCATGCAGTCCGATGGTACACTGAAACCCGAACCGCGGACGAACGAGAGCCTCATCATCGCTAGCGGCCGATATATGCCGAAGGGATCGAAGAAGGCAGAGGAGAGAGATGGCTCCCCGCTCATCTACGCAACCGATGACGATGGCGCCAGCGACGATGCGGTCGTGATCAAGAAGAAGAAGTAGGTGGCCGTGATTTGCACGTCACCGAACTGGAGATAAACAATTTCAAATCCTTTTCGGGTGTCACGCGCATCCCGTTCTTCGAGGGCTTCACGGTTATTTCAGGCCCCAATGGCTCTGGAAAGAGCAATATCATAGACAGTCTCCTTTTTGTCCTCTCCCTCTCCACATCCAGTGGACTCAGGGCAGAGAAACTTACCGATCTGATAAATCTGAATTCCGGCAGGAACCTCTCGGAGGTGAAGGCCACCTTCTCGGATGGGACCACGATTAAACGCCGGATAAAAAGGGCGGCGCATGGCTACTACAGCTACTATTATCTGAACGAACGGGTCTCCACGCAGATGGAGATTCTCGAGTTCCTTTCGAGGCACGGGATCAAACCCGAGGGTTATAACGTGGTGATGCAGGGGGACATCACCCGCATCATGGAGATGAGCAATCTCGAAAGACGCCGGATCATCGACGAGATCGCAGGAGTGGCCGAGTTCGATCTGAAGCGGGAACAGGCACTGGAGGAGCTCGAGATCGTGAGGGAGCGGATCGAACGGGAGGAGATCGTTCTCCGTGAACTCGAGTCGAGGATGGGGGAGCTGGAGAGGGAGCGCGAAAGAGCTGTTACATATCGCCACCTCCTGGAGGAGACTGAGCAGCTCGAAGCCGCAAGAAACGTCGCTCAACTGAAAGGCCTCGAAAAAGAACATGCCACCCTGATCGAGGTGATCGAGGAGCAGAGGAAGGGGTTCGCATCGCTGGAAGCCCTGAAGGGCGAGAAGGAAAGGTTGCTGGAAGTGGCGAGGGGATCTTTCAGGGAGATCGAGGACTGCATCGCGCAGAAGAGCGGCCCTGAATATATGTCACTGGTCGCCTCCGTCGAGGAGAGGAAGGGCAATATCAAGGTGGCAGAGCAGACGATCGAGCGCCTGGTCCGCGAGAAGGGAAAAGACGAGGAGAATCTGAATAGAATTTTCATGGATCTCAAACGCGCAGAGGCCCGGATGAAGGAGATCTCAGATCGTCTGAAGGAGATGAACATCGACCGGGCGAATCTGGCCATGGATCTCTCCACGAGGAGGGCCTCGCTCGAGGAAGTAGAGAAGAGCCTGAAAGGGAGGGGGAAGGAGGTCGAGGAGGCGAAGGAGAGGCTTCTCTGCCTGATGAAGGATCTTGAGGCGGCGAAGGAGGAGAGGTCGCAGCTGATCCACGAGAGGGATACCCTGAACGAGAGGACCCGGATACGGACATCCGAGATCGAACGGATCGAAGGGCTGCTATCCCGTTACGATGAGGAGTCGGTGGAAAGAAGGAAGAGGCGCGTCGAGTCGGAGGCAGCCCTCAAAGAGAAGGAGAAGATGAAGGAGAGGTGCGATGGAGAACTTGCCAGCGTTGAACAACGCCTCTTCTCGGCACGCAAAGGCCTCGAGGATATCCGTATACAGACGAGATCCCTGGAGCAGGAACTTGCCAGGCTGGAGGCGCAGCAACAGGCAAGAGACGATTCAGGAAACCGTGCACTGGAAGCGGTGCTGGGAATGGAAGGGATATTCGGGACCATCTCGACGCTGGGCAAGGCTGAAAAGGAGTATGCGCTCGCGCTGGAGGTGGCAGCCGGTGCCAGACTGGGTTATGTGATCGCCAGGGATGACCGGGTCGCAGAGGATGCGATCAGGTATCTGAAAGAGACGAGGCTGGGGAGGCTCACGTTCCTCCCCCTGAACCGATTGAACCCTCCGACTCTGCCAAAGGTGAGGGAGACCGGAGTCCTGGGTTATGCTGTGGAGTTTCTCGAATTCGATAGGAGATTCGAACCCGCGTTCCGGGTCGCATTCGGCCAGACGCTGGTGATGGACACACTCGAGCATGCACGGGCGCTCCTTGGCAGACACCGCATGGTGACGCTGGAAGGGGAACTCCTTGAAAAGACGGGTGCAATGACCGGGGGGCATCTGAAGAAGGGTCGTAGTCTTCTCATCTCTCTGGCCGGGGAGATCTCGAGAGTCTCGGACGCGCTGACCCGCATGAGGGCCGAAACGGAGGATCTGGAAGGAGTCGTACGGCGGCTTACGGCAGAGGCAGAGCGGACGAGGGAGGAACGTTCGCGTATCTCGGAGGAGATTGCCCGCAGCAGGGCAGTCCTCGAAGAGATTGCAAGAAGGGAAGAGGAGCATGCGAAGGAGAGGGGAGCGCTCGAAGCCAGCCTCGCCAGCTACCGAAGGGAGATAGGGGAGGGTGCGGGGGCGCTCGCCGAACTGGAGAAGAAGATAAATGGTGTGAACGCACGCATTGGCTCCCTCGCATCCGATATCGATCGAACGAACAGCGAGCTGAAACAGACGGATGTACCCGGGCTCGCTGCCCGGATGGAGAAAGAACGGCAGGAGATGACAGAGATCGAGCGCCGCCTCCGGAACAAGGAGGGAGAGATCACCGATCTCCAGCGGGAGCGGAGCTACTTCTCGAAGAGGACCGAGGAACTCGAGGCAGAGCGGCAGCGGATCGTCGAGAGGCACAGGGGTGTGGATGCAGAGGTGGCCGCTCTTCGGGTTCAGATGGAAGAGGACAGGGAACGGGTCGCCGAACTCCAACAGAGGCTGAAGAGCTTCTCTCATGAGCTAGAGGAGCTCAGGGTCAGGCGGGAGGCGATAATGAACGAAATGCATCAGGCAGAACGAGCGCTTTCGGAGGCAGAAAACTCGATCGAACGGACATTGCTCCAAATCAAGGCGCTGGAAGAGCGTGCCGATTCTATGCAGACGGAGATAGAGGAGATGAGAGCTCAGTGCAGGGCGGACCCGGGGATTGACCTGCCACTGGAGGAGATCGAAAGAAGGCTGAGTGAGACGAGTGAACGCCTGAAGGGGATGGGAGCGGTGAATATGCTCGCTATCGACGAATACGAGCAGGTGAGTGGACGGGTGGAGGAGAGGCGTTCGAGAAAAGAGACCCTTTCAAGCGAAAGAACCAGTCTGATCGAACGGATCGAACGTTTCGAACAGATGAAGTTCGAGGCGTTCATGAAGGCGTTCCGGGAGATCGACTCCAACTTCAGAAAGGTTTTTGCAAGGCTCATGAGTGGAAGCGGTAATCTCGTGCTGGAGAACGAGGAGGATCCATTCTCCGGGGGGCTCACGTTCGCCATTAAGCCGCAGGACAAAAAGATACACATACTCTCCTCGCTTTCCGGAGGGGAGAAGTCAGTGGTGACACTTGCCTTCATCTTCGCAATTCAGCAGTTCATGCCTGCCCCCTTCTATGCGATGGACGAGATAGACATGTTTCTCGATGGCTCGAATGTGGAAAGGGTCGCCGCCATGATCAAGGAACTTGCGGGGAACACGCAATTCATACTCGTTTCGCTTCGAAAACCGATGATCGACCGGGCGGACCGCATCCTTGGAGTGACGCTCAGGCCGGATAAGAGCACACTCGTCACTGGTGTGAAAGCCAATGGATGAGGAACCCGTAGAGATACTCGTCGCACTCGCAGAGAAGGGGGAGATCGACCCCTGGAATATCGATATTGTGGAGGTCACCGACCGTTTCCTCGAAGAACTCGAGAGGAGGAAGGAGCTGGATCTCCGGATTTCGGGGAGGACACTCTTCTTTGCGGCGACGCTCCTGCGGATAAAGTCCGATTATCTCGGTGAGCCGAGGGACGAGTCGGATGATGTTGCAATGGAATTCGGAGAGGAAGATAGCTTCGAATCCGCATCATATGAATATGGAGATCCGGTCGATCGATTGGAACGCGAGATCGAACGGCGGCTCGACCGGAGATCGATGAGGCAGGCGCCCGTCACGCTCTACGAACTGATCCAGATGCTCAAAACCGCTGAGAAGGCGGAGAGACGGCGGAGGAAGGTGCACGCCCCATCCCTGCAACCGCTCATATTCGCCGAAGATGTGGTCGCCATCGCCCACCGTGAGGACTACCGCGAGACTGCTGAGAAGGTGCTGGTCTCCATCTCGAGGATGAGAGGGTCGGAAAACGAAGCGATATCGCTTCAGGAGTTGAGCAGACTGCTCGGCTGGTCGATTGCCGACTCCTATCTGCCCCTTCTCTTCCTGGCACTCGATGGAAAGATCTGCCTCCGACAGGAGGAGTTCTTCTCGGACCTGTATATCACCCTTCCGGGCTTGTCTGAACCGGAGGTATATGACCCCCCTGCACGCACCCTGCACGATGGGCATGGTGGGAACGGAGCGGTGCGAACCAGCTGAATCGCCCTGATACAAAGATTTTTGCGTTATTCCTGTATGGATGATACCGATTCCCATTCGTCAGGTGTCGTGTAATACTGACAGTGACCTCGAAAGACCCGACCGGTGTGTATCCCGGTGTCATGCGCACAAACCCCTGAACAGAATGGCAGTCGGGTATCTCCTGAAACCGGAGGAAATAACTTCTTTTCCACAGAGAACGCAATAGACCATCAGATAAGAACCACAGGGAAACCTGGCACAAAGGAGAATACAACAGGGTGAAAGATTCAGGAAAAATCGTCGGCGATATGGCCGTATGCTGTTTTTTTCCCGCAGATTGATATATTTTATATATGGCTTGTGCCAATGATCACTCTGAAGGTTGTGAAACCCATG